>NZ_JAKZHU010000002.1 GCF_022568795.1 Arsenicicoccus dermatophilus
CAGGTCATCGACGCGGTCAAGGGCGTCACCCGCGGCGGCACCCGCTCTACCAGGCCGTTCGAGGCCTACACTACACCCAGAGCTGTAGAACGAGCCCGCACTACGTCAACCAGCTGGTGGTCCTCTCCGACGGCGAACCGGACAGCACCAGCCCGGACACGCTGGCCGACCTCCTGCGCACCTGGGAGAAGGCTCAGGACCCCGGCGACCCGTCCATCATCTGCCTCGGGTATGGCGCGGAGGCGGACATGGGCGCCCTGGCAGGCCATCGCCCTCCGCGACGGTGGGCGCGGCGGCGGGTCGGTCGCCGGCCGAGATGCCCCGCCGTGAAGTTCGCGCTCTTCTCGCTCTGACCGACCGCGAGGCAGGGGTCCGGCCACCGTGATCGGTGGCCGGATCCCTCGGCATAGACCTGGTCCTGCCGGAGCACGCGCGCACCTCGGTCGTGGCGATGCTGCGGCCGGTGGAAAGGCCGACCCCCTCGAGGCTTGCGGCCCTTGCCGAGACCTCGCGGTCCGAGCAGTGCTCAGACGCGATGCTCGATCAGATCAACCGATCTTGCCGTCGTTGTCGCGGTCCAGCTTGTCCTTGATCTTGTCGCCCAGGCCGACCTTGCCGTCGTGGTCGTAGTCCACGCCCTCGCGGCGGACGCCCTTGATGCCGTCGTGCTCGACGGTGATCTCCTCCTTGCGGAGGTCCTCGGAGACCTGCTGGTGCTCGGTGACCTTCTCCTTGCCGAGGGCAACCTGCTCCTTGGCGACGACGTTCTTGTCGACGACGAGCTCCTCCTCGTGGAGGCGGACCTCGGCGACCTCGTCGCCACCCCGATGCGGGCGTCGCCCACGTGACCGTCACGGCAGGGTGCGCTCGACACGCACCTCTCGCGGGTGACGGGGACGGTGACGGTCTCGCGCTCGGTGCGGACGTGCTTGCGCAGGCGGACGGTGCCGGCCTCGCGCTCACGGGCGCGCTCGCTCGTCCTGCCGCCGACCTCGGTGTCCAGCAGGCGCCACCCGTCGCAGGTCTGCCCGTCGGCGTGGTCACCGCGGCCCTCGGCGCCGAAGTCCTCGCCTCTACCCTGGGGCAGGCGTGGCGGCGAGGAACCCTGTGAACCCTCAGACCGGGAGGCCCATGAGCCCTGTCGATCCAGCTGACCGGCGTGACCGTGCGCCACGGCGACCTGGTCGCCGTCGACGACGTCACGGCCACCCTCCCGGCAGGCGGGTTCACCGCCGTCCTCGGGCCCAACGGTTCCGGCGGCAAGTCCACCCTGCTGCGCACCGTGGCGGGGATCCTCGCCCCGCAGGCCGGGACGGTGCGCATCGGCGAGCGGGCCCTGGCCGAGCACCCCCGTCGCGAGCTGGCCCGCACCGTCGGGCTCCTGCCCCAGCAGCCGCCCGCGCCCTGTGCTCGACCGTGGCCGACCTGGTGCGGCGCGGGCGACACCCGCACCTGCTCCTGGCTGCGCGCGGCCGGTCCGGCTGGGTCGTTCGGCCGTCGAGCGCGCGATGACCCAGGCCCACGTCCACGACCTGGCAGACCGCCCCTGACCGACCTGTCCGGCGGCCAGCGCCAGCGCGCCTGGCTGGACCAGCCCGACGAGCTGCGCGGAGACCCCGGCGGTCAGCTCCTCGGTCAGCAGGTCCACGGCGTGCGCGACGAGCCGGGTGGCCAGCACCCGGTCGAAGGGCGAGGGGTCCCCGCCCTGCTGCACGTGCCCGAGGACCGCCTGGCGGACGTCATACCGCTCCCCGCCCTCCTGGTCGAAGAGCCGGGCGAGGAAGTCCATCGTGTACTGCTCGCTCGCCCGCTCGTTGCGGACGGCGAGGAACAGCCGCCGCCCGTGGTCGAAGGACGCCCGGAGCCGTGCGACGTCCCGCTGGAGGTCGTCCAGGGCTACCCCTCGGTGGAGGTAGACCCGCTCGGCACCCCCCGCGACATCGCCTGCCGCAGTAGCGCCCCATGGTCTCGACCACGAAGCACCCCGCACGGAGGACCCGTGATCGTGCCGCTTCCCCGAGGGCGACGCGGCCCAACCCACGCTCCTCGAAGTCCTCGCCCACCCCGGTCGCGAACGTGCGGGCGGTCTACGGGCACCCGTCATACCTCCCGGAGGCAGTCATGGAGCAGGTCCCGCACATCGTCACCGAGCCGATCGACGCGCCCCCGCAGCCCGGCGCCGAGACGGTGTCCGCGAGGAGGTGCTCGGCACCCCGGTCGACGGCACCGGCAAGCGGATCGGTACCGACCAGCGGCGGCGACGCCCAGGGCATGAACGCCGCGGTCCGAGCAGCCGTGCGCACCGCCCTGCACCTGGGCGCCGAGGTCTTCGCGATCTACGAGGGCTACCAGGGCATGGTCGACGGCGGCGACGGCATCCGGCAGGTCGGCTGGGACGACGTGGGCAACGTCCTGCACCGCGGCGGCACGATGATCGGCACCTTCCGCAGCAAGGACTTCCGCGAGCGGGAGGGCCGTATGGCGGCGGCCCGGCACCTGCTCGAGCGCGGCATCGACCGGCTGGTGGTGATCGGCGGGGACGGCAGCCTCAGCGGGCTGGACCTCTTCCGGGCCCGCTGGCCGAGCTGGTCGCCCGACCGCGGATCGACATACGCCACATGGCTCGGGAGACCGCCGACGCCCAGGCCCTGCACGAGGGTGCGTAGCGTCAGTGCGCACAGGGTGAGCCGCGACTGCTTCGTCTCCTCCTGGTCGGCCTTGACGACCTGGACTGCTCGTAGCACCGACATGACCAGCTCGAACAGGTAGGTGCACAGCCGGTGCGGCTCGTAGACCGCGCACCTCGTCGACGCCATCGACGCGATCGCGGACATCGGCGGGCTCGGTGAGCCGGATCGGCGCGTCCTGCTCGGCGGGTCGGTCATCAGCGTGCGGAAGATCGACCGGATGGCTGGCGGCGGTGCTCGCGATCGGTAGGGGCCGGTGTTGCGGTGCAGGAGCATCCGGTCCAGGTCGAAGACGTAGTCCGAGTCGTGCGCCACGGACCAGGTCGGTTGTCGATCGAGCCGACCTGGCCCGCGATCATCAGGGCCGGGTGGGCGTCGGCGGTCTCCCGGTCGATGTAGGCCCGCGCGTGCTGCACCGCCTCGTCCAGCAGGTACATCAGCCGCAGCGGGGCGCCCAGCCGGGTCTTGAGGCTGCCGTCCCCAGCCGATCTTGACGTGCTCGACCTCGACCTGCTCCGAGCAGGTGCCGGGCCGCCGCCGTAGACCATCTGCCGGTGCAGCGACTGAAGTCCTTGCTACGTAGAGGATGCGGTCGGCG
This sequence comes from Arsenicicoccus dermatophilus, assembly GCF_022568795.1. Taxonomy (NCBI): domain Bacteria; kingdom Bacillati; phylum Actinomycetota; class Actinomycetes; order Micrococcales; family Intrasporangiaceae; genus Arsenicicoccus; species Arsenicicoccus dermatophilus. The sequence goes on from NZ_JAKZHU010000002.1 coordinate 3,286, forward strand.
TGCAGGTCCTCGCGGTGCAGGACGTTGCCGACGTCGTCCCAGCCGACCTGCCGGATGCAGCGTCGCCGCTTGTCCTCGCGACCATGCCCTGGTAGCCCTCGTAGACCGTCGTCCTCGGCGCCGATCCCCTTGGCGCAGGGCGCAGATCCCGGCAGGGCGTCGTTGTAGGCCGTTCATGCCCCGGCCAGGTCGGCGTCGGTCAGGATGCCGATGGAGTAGACGCGGTTGAAGTAGCTCTTGGACAGGTGCCGAGCTTGCCCCACAGTCGCAGCGTCTCCGGGTCGCCGGCCTGCAGCCTGACCACGCGGGCCCGGTGACGATGTGCGGAAGACCTGTTGTCGTCGAACTTCACGCGCGCGGCCTGGTAGAACGCGGGTGCCCGTCCATCCAACCGCCCGCACGTGAACGCGACGTGACCGGCAGGTGCTCGGAGCATCCCGAGGAGCGTGGGTTGGGCCGCGTCGCCGACGGGGAAGCGGCACGATCACGGGTGGCCGAGGTGCTCCAGGGTCGCGGGCAGGCGATGTCGTAGGTGCGGCGCGAGGGCCTCGGGGGTGATCTCCTTGGCGACGTTGGGCGCGGAGTAGTCGATCGGGATGCCCCGCCCGCAGGAGCACGACGAGGTCGGCGTAGGCCGCGGCCTGGGACCTGCAGCACGGCGACCAGGAGTCGGCGAAGGGACTCCTGCAGCTCGGCGCACAGGTCCAGCAGCGCGTACTGGTGGGCCAGGTCGAGGAAGGTGGTCGACGATCGTCGGGCGCACCATCGCGGGGTCTCCTGCCGAGCACCAGGCCAGCCATGGCGGCGCTGACCTGGACGTCGGCGAACTGGCTGGGTCGCAGCACCGGATCTGCCAGGTCGTGGACGTGGGCCTCGCCGATCGCGCGCTCGACGGCCGCCTCGACAGCCGGGCGACCCGCCGCGCGCAGCCACAGGTTAGTGCTCACCATGCCCTGGGCACGAACAGGTCGGCCACGGTGAGGCCGGGCGGCACGGGCGGCGGCCGGGCAGGAGCCCGACGGTGCGGGCCAGCTCGCGACGGGGGTGCGCGGCCTACCGCCTGCACGACGTCGAGGTGAGCACCGTCCCGGCCTGCGGGGCGAGGATCCCCGCCACGGTGCGCAGCAGGGTGGACTTGCCGCACCCGTTGCTCGCCGAGCAGGTGACGACCTGAGGGACCTGCCCGGCGGCTGCGAAGGTGGCCGTGACGTCGTCGACGGCGACCCGCCGCCGTGCGCACGGTCACGCCGGTCAGCTGGAGCGACGCGAGGTCGACGTCGAGATGGTGCTTGCCGGGCCAGGGGCCGGGTCCCTCGCCGCCACGCCTGCCCCAGGGCGAGGGCGAGGACTCCGGTGCCCTGCCTCAGGCGCACCACCCGGACGGGCAGACGTCGGGATCGCCTGGCGCCTGCTGGACGGCGAGGTCGGCGGCGGGCGACGAGCGCGCGCGTGAGCGCGGCCGATCGCCAACGGCTCCTGGCCAAGCGCCCGGCGGGCGATCTGGGAGCGGCGAGCGCGACGAGGTGCCCATCGGCGGACCGTCCACGGCTGCGTGCCCCGGCGGGGGCGCCACCGACAGCAGGTCGCCCGCGACGGTCGTCAGGTCGGGGCGTCCGCCGAGGCAGTGCGCGGCGTCGTCACCGAGGGCGGCAGCCCGCGCCCCCGCCGCAGCGCCACGGTGGCGAGTGCCGCCAGGGCTGCGACGACACCGACCGCCTGATCCCACGAGCTCCGGGCGGACAGGCTGCCGGTCAGCGCGGCCGTGAGCGTGGCTGGCGGGGGAGAGCTCGGTCGACCAGCAGGAGGTGCTGGGTGAGCGGCGGGTGGGCCGCAGCGGGTGGCCTTCGTGGCCGATGCCCGCGATGATCACCGCCGACGGCAGGCGAGAGCCATCGCCCACCCGCATCCGTGAGCACATCCCGCGAGCGCCGCGCCCATCATGTCCAGCCCATCCCGCTCAGAAGGAACCATGCAGCACCTCTCTCCACCCCCCTGCCGCGCCGGCGCCGGCCGTGGCCCTCAGGACGTCCGGCCTGACCAGGTCGTTGCCCGGGCCCGCTGGAGCACCTCCTCCGCCAGGCCGGGCAGCTCGCACCGCCACCGGCTCCTCCAGCGCCTTCCCCGTGCAGGTCAAGCACGCGCAGGCACGCATCACCAGGCTGCCGTCCCCGGTCAGCAGGTCCTGCCAGGCGGCGGGCTGCTGCGACGGGAGCCATGCCGCGCTCGGCACCGTCGAGCGTGGGCACCGAGACCCGTCAGGAGGCCGACAAGGAGCAGGCACCTGCCGAGGGTGCGGGAGGCGGTGACCAAGGCAGGGCAGCCCCTGCCCACGACCTTCAGCGGGGCGAGCAGGTGGCGGTCGAGAAGACGGCGGAGCTCAAGCCGGACCTGATCCTCGCCCTGGTCCGGGGTGACCAAGGACCCGGCCGAGCGTCGAGCCCCGAGGAGCCTACGACCGGCCCGAGGGCGACTGGGACGGCGAGCTGCCGGGTGGTCGCCAAGGCCCTCGGCAAGCCCGCGGAGGGCGGGACGGCCAGGCCGACGAAGGCGATCGGACCGGTCGCCGCCCACGCAGTCCGCGGCGGTGAGCGCGGCGACGGCGGCACGCACGAGGACCCGCACCGAGCCGGGTGGGTGCCCCATGATCGCCAAGCTCGGTCTGACCCCCGACCCGGCGATCGCGTCGTTCGCGCCCGCGGCCGGCCGCCACGAGCCCTCATCGGCCTGGAGAACGCCGAGGGTGGCCAGGACCGGCCACGGAGACGCTACGAGGCCGCCGGAAGCAGAGCCGGCTCCCCAGTAGCGCAGCGCCTCGAAGGCTGCCGGGCTGCGCGGGGAGACGGCCTGGCTGCCTGCCATCAGCGATGATCAACCCGCGCCGGCGAGCAGCGACGGGCGCCCGACGGCTCACGACCGCCGGCACCGAGCAGCATCACCGCGGCGGTCGCCACGAGGCCGACGAAGGCCCCGCGGCGACGATCCCCAGACCGGAGGCCCCGGACAGGGTGATCACGCCGACGATGCCGGCCGAGGCCCCGGCCGACAGCCCCAGCATGCCGGGGTCGCCGAGCGGGTTGCGGGTCGCCGTCTGCAGGGCCGACCCGGCCGCTGCGAGCGCCGCGCCGCACAGCAGCCCGACCCCGGTGCGAGGCACCCGGGTCGCCCAGACCGCCTGGACGTGCTCGTCGCCGAGTCCCCGGGCCGCGTCCGCCAGCTCGGGCAGGGACACCGGTCGGCTCCCCAGGGCCAGGCTGGCGCCGACGGCGAGGAGCAGCGCGCCGACGAGGGCGCCGGCCTGCAGCGGCCTCATGTCAGGCGCCGAGCCGGGCGACCTGCGCGTCGATCAGCGGGGTGAGCCGCGGCAGGGCCCACGGGACGGTCAGCGGGTTGATCATCGACATGGCGGTCACCAGCTGTCGGTCCCCGGAGGTGACGACGGTGTCGCGACGCACGGCCGGTATGCCGGCATACAGGGGCTGGGCCAGGACCTGCTTCTTGGAGGCCTCGTCGAGGTACCACGTGAAGATCAGGTCGGAGCCCTTGAGCCGGTCGGCGTTCTCCAGGCCGATGAGGGCGTGGTCGCTGCCGTCCGCGGGCGCGAACGACGCGATCGCCGGGTCGGGGGTCAGACCGAGCTTGGCGATCATGGCGACCCGCTGCTCGGTGGGGAGGTAGACCCCGAGCGTGCCGGGGCCGGTCGTGTAGACGTAGGAGAAGGTCTTGCCGCGGAACTGCGGGTGGGCGGCGACCGCCTCGGCGAACCGCGCCTCGATGGCGCGGATCTGCTGCTCGCCCTCCGCGGGCTTGCCGAGGGCCTTGGCGACCACCCGGATCTCGCCGTCCCAGGTCGTGGCCCAGGGAGCCTTGTCGTAGGCCACGGTCGGAGCGATCTCGGACAGCTCGGCGTACTGCTCCTTGGTCACCCCGGACCAGGGAGCCAGGATCAGGTCCGGCTTGAGCTCGGCGATCTTCTCGACCGCCACCTGCTCGCCCCCGGGGAAGGTCGTGGGCAGGGGCTGCCCTGCCTTGGTCACCGCCTCCCGCACCCACGGCAGGTGCCCGTCCTTGTCGGCGCCCCAGGCGAAGGTCTCGGTGCCCACGGGGACGGTGCCGAGCGCGATGGCGGTCTCTGCGGCGCCCTGGCCGAGGGTGACGACGCGCCGGGGCGCGGCCGGGATGGTGGTGGTGCCCAGGGCGTGCTTGACCTGCACGGGGAAGGCGCCGGAGGAGCCGGTGGCGGTGCGAGCGGCACCGGCCGCGCCGGAGGAGGTGCTCGTCGGGCCCGGGCCCGACGAGCAGGCGGAGGCGAGGGCCACGACGGCCGCGCCGAGCAGCGCCCGGCGCGGCAGGGGGTGGAGAGAGGGTTCATGGTTCCTTCTGAGCGGGATGGGGTGGACATGATGGGTCGAGAAGACGCAGGGATGTGCTCACGGATGCGGGTGGGCGGGACCGCTCACGGATGGACGCGACCGCGACGCCAGTAGCCCATGAAGGCCACCCGCTGCCGGGGCCACCCGCGCTCGCCCAGCAGGTGGGTCCGTAGCTCCCGGACGACCGAGCTCTCCCCCGCCAGCCACGCGTAGTGGCTGCCGGGGCCCGGCTCCGGCTCCTCCCACAGCAGCTCGTCGGGCCCGGGCGGGACCGGCGGGTCGAGCCTGCTGCGGCGGCGGGGACCCGGCTGCGGCGGGGGCGCGGGCTGCCCGGTGTCCCGGACGGCCGTCAGCAGGGCGGTGCCGTGGGGACGACCGTCGCGGGCGACCTCGTGCACGGTCACCCCCGCCGGGGCACGCAGCCCCGGACGGTCCGCCGAGGTGGGCACCTCGACATACACCTGGCCCGTCGTGCTCTCCGGGAGCTCCGCCACGATATTGGCGATCGCGGGCAGCGCCGTCTCGTCGCCCGCGAGGAGGATCTCGGTGGCCGTGCCGGGGCGCCAGGCGATCCCGACGTCGTGGGCGTCCGGGTGGTGCGCCTGAGGCAGGGCGACGGCCAGACGGTCCCCCGGCGCGGCGGTGGCGGCCCAGGACCCGGCCGGGCCGGCCCCGTCGTGCAGCACCATCTCGACGTCGACCTCGCGTCGCTGCGGACGCACCTGACGGACGGTGTAGGTCCGCACGGGCGGCGGGTCGGTCATGGCCCGCCACCCCGCCCACCAGTCGCAGCCGCGGGGCAGGTCCCTCAGGTCGTCACCTGCTCGGCGGGGCAGGACCAGCTTGATCCGGCGGTCCAGGGTGCGCGGCGCGACCCGGTCGAGCAGGGCTCCGGTGACGGTCACGCGTCGCAGGTGCGGCGAGACCTCTCGGACAGCGCTCACCTCGACGTCGTGCAGGCGGTAGGGGGCGATCACGGGGGCGAAGTTAGCACACCCTGAAGTTAGGGGGGCCTAAGCGAGCGGTCGGCGCCTGCAGCACCGCTGGCCGCGACGAGGATCCGCGGACGTGGAACGTGTTCGTGCCCAGGGCATGGTGAGCACTAACCTGTGGTTATGGTTGCCCCGATCGAAGCCCTCACCCCGGCTGTCCAGTCCGCCCTCGTCGCCGCCTTCGGCGAGGACGTCCGTGGGGCCGATCCGGTGCTGCGACCCAGCCAGTTCGCCGACGTCCAGGTCAACGCCGCCATGGCCCTGGCCAAGCGGCTCGGCCAGAAGCCCCGCGATGTCGCCCAGGCGATCGTCGACCACCTCGCCACCGACGGACCGGTCGCCTCGGCCGAGGTCGCCGGACCCGGCTTCGTCAACATCACCTTCGCCGACTCCTGGATCGCCGAGCAGGCCCAGGCCGCGCAGGCCGACCCGCGGCTCGGGGTGGCCACCCAGGAGCGGGAGATCATCCCGATCGACTACTCCGCGCCCAACGTCGCCAAGGAGATGCACGTCGGGCACCTGCGCACGACGATCATCGGCGACTCCCTCGCCCGCACCCTGGAGCACCTCGGCCACCAGGTGATCCGGCAGAACCACGTCGGCGACTGGGGCACGCCCTTCGGGATGCTCGTCGAGCACCTGCTCGAGGTCGGCGAGGACTCCCCCGAGGCCCACGTGGTCGAGACCGACCCCAACGCGTTCTACCAGGCCGCGCGCGTGAAGTTCGACGACAACGAGGACTTCGCGGTCCGCGCCCGGGCCCGCGTGGTCAGGCTGCAGGCCGGCGACCCGGAGACGCTGCGACTGTGGGGCAAGCTCTACGACCTGTCCAAGAGCTACTTCAACCGCGTCTACTCCACCCTCGGCGTGACGCTGACCGACGCCGACCTGGCCGGGGAGTCGGCCTACAACGACGCCCTGCCAGGAATCTGCGCAGACCTGCAGGCCAAGGGGATCGCGACCGAGGACGACGGTGCGCTGGTGGTCTTCCTGCCCGGCTTCACCGGTCGCGAGGACAAGCCGGTGCCGCTGTTCATCCGCAAGTCCGACGGTGGCTACGGCTACGGCACCACCGACGTCGCGACCGTCAAGCACCGGGTCGAGGACCTGCACGCCGACCGCATCCTCTACGTCATCGGGGTCACCCAGTCGCTGCACCTGCAGATGGTCTACGAGACCGCGCGGCGGGCGGGCTACCTGCCGGAGCAGGTCGAGGTCGAGCACGTCAAGATCGGCTCGGTGCTCGGCGAGGACCGCAAGATCCTCAAGACCCGGTCGGGCGCCCCGCTGCGGCTGATGTACCTGCTGGACGAGGCGGTGCAGCACGCGCGGGCCTACATCGACCAGGCCCGGCCCGAGCTGCCCGAGGACGAGCGGGCCCGGATCGCCCGCCAGGTCGGGATCGGTGGTGTGAAGTATGCCGACCTGTCCGTGGCGCACGACTCGGACTACGTCTTCGACCTGGACCGGATGCTCGCCCTCACCGGCAACACCGGCCCCTACCTGCAGTACGCCACCGCCCGGATCCGGTCGATCTTCCGCACGCTGATGACCGACCCCGCCGAGCAGGACGCGCCGATCCGGCTCACCGAGCCCGCCGAGCGCGAGCTCGCGCTCAAGCTGCTCGACTTCGGCGGGGTCGTGGCCCAGGTGGGCGCGGTCTACGAGCCGCACCGGCTGTGCACCTACCTGTTCGAGCTGGCCCAGACCTTCTCGTCGTTCTACGAGCAGTGCCCGGTGCTCAAGGCCGACCAGGAGGAGACGAAGCAGTCGCGGCTCACCCTGTGCGCACTGACGCTACGCACCCTCGTGCAGGGCCTGGACCTGCTCGGGGTGGAGACGCCCGAGCGCATGTGAGGCGTATGTCGATCCGCGGCGGGCGACCCCTCTCGCGGGGTCGCCCGCCGCGCTGCTGCCGGCCTCGGACAGGGCTTGTGACAACTCGCACAAGCCCGCCGAGGTAAGCGTAGCCTCAGTGGCATGGCTCACACTCGTCCGCACGTGGTGATCATCGGGTCCGGCTTCGGAGGGCTCTTCGCGGCCCAGGCTCTCGAGGATGTCGACGTCGACGTCACCCTCATCGGCAAGACCGTCTACCACCTCTTCCAGCCGCTGCTCTACCAGGTCGCGACCGGCATCCTCAGCCCCGGCGAGATCGCCCCCAGCACCCGCGAGGTGCTGCGCGGCCAGGACAACGTGACCGTCCTGATGAGCGAGGTCACCGCGATCGACGTGGCCGCCCGCACCGTCACCGCGGAGGCGTTGGGACACACCACGACCCACCGCTACGACTACCTCCTCGTCGCCGCAGGCGCCGGCCAGTCGTACTTCGGCAACGACCACTTCGCGACCTACGCCCCGGGGATGAAGACCATCGACGACGCCCTGGAGCTGCGCGCCCGGATCTTCGGCTCCTTCGAGGTCGCCGAGCTCACCGACGACCCGGCCGAGCGCGAGCGCCTGCAGACCTTCGTGGTCATCGGGGCCGGTCCCACCGGCGTCGAGATGGCCGGTCAGATCAGGGATCTCGCCGTCCACACGCTCAAGGACGACTTCCGGCGGATCGACCCGGCGCAGGCCCGGGTCATCCTGCTCGACGGGGCGTCGGCGGTGCTCGGGTCCTTCGGCGAGCGCCTGTCCGGCAAGGCCCGGCGCGAGCTGGAGCGGATCGGCGTGGACGTCGTCCTCGACGCGCTCGTCACCGACGTCGACGAGGACTCGGTGACGGTCAGGCACCGGGACGGGTCGACGCAGCGGATCGAGGCCGGGTGCAAGGTATGGGCGGCCGGCGTGCAGGCCAGCCCGCTCGGGCGCCAGCTGGGCGAGCAGACCGGGGCGGAGGTCGACCGCGCGGGGCGGGTGCACGTCGCCCCGGACCTGACGCTGCCCGACCACCCCGAGATCTTCGTGGTGGGCGACATGATGGCGCTGGACGAGCTCCCGGGGGTGGCCCAGGTGGCGATCCAGGGCGGACGGCACGCGGCGCAGGTCATCGCCTCAGAGGTCCGCGGGGAGCGGGACCGGTCGCCGTTCCGCTACCAGGACCGCGGGTCCATGGCCGTGATCAGCAAGTTCGGGGCCATCGCGAGCATCGGGCCGCTCAAGCTGACCGGGCTGCCCGCGTGGCTGGCGTGGCTCGTCGTCCACCTGATCAACATCGTCGGCTTCAAGCACCGGGTGACGACGCTGCTGCACTGGGCGATCGCCTTCCTGTCCACCGGGCGGGCCGAGCGCACCACCACCCGGCAGCAGCTCGTGGGGCGGCTCGCGGTCACCCAGCTCGGGAGCGACTTCCGGCCGACGATCGGCGGGGTGGCGCGAGAGCAGGAGCCACGGAAGGACTCCGGGACGCCCCGCTGCTGACCGGTCGCGCGCCGGGCCGGCACCCGTGCTCGGACCGGTGCGCGCCGGTGCGCGCCGCACGGTGAGTGCCGCGCCTCTCCCCGTGGTGCGGGGCGAGGCGCGGCGAGCGCCCTGAGATCACGAGCTACCACGTCTTCACCTGCAGTGATCACTGAACGTAGTCTCTCGGCAGATGGCGTTGCCGGGAGGATGCACGACCGCAGGGACGGCGTCGTCGACGCCCACGCGGCGCAGCGTGCTCAGCGCCGGCCTCGGCCTGCCACTGCCGACGGACATCGGCCGCGAGCATCCGTCCGGCGACCTGGCGGGTCCGGGTCGGCTGGCCTGGAACCCTCCGGCGACCGTGTGGCGGACCACGAGGCATGGGTACGACCTGGGCCCGTGGTCGCCGTTCTTCACGACATACACCCGTCCCTGTCCGCTCGACCTCGATCTCGCGCCCGTCGGCTCGGTCGACGGACTCGTGCTCCAGGGCGGGACCGTGCGCTGCCGGATCACCGGCTGACGACCACCACCTGGTATCTCCTGCCGCAGCTCTGGTCCTACCGCCTCGACCGCGACCCCCGGCGGCTCGACCGGATCCTGCGGACCCTGGACCACGCCGCCGCACTGACCCAGGCCGACCACGCGACGGGCGCCACCTGGTGGGTGCACCGCGGCGACCACGAGGGCGGTGAGCTCGGGCTCGACCTCCGCGGCCGGGTCTCCGGGATGACCCGGATGACCCTGTCGGTGCTGGCCACCCTGTGGGAGACCACGGGCGGGCAGCAGTGGCGGGCCTTGCTGGACAGCACCTTTCGCAGCTATCGCCACCACCGGCAGATCACCCCGGCGGCCTTCGCGAGCACTGGTTCGTGGCGCACGAGCGCGCGGCGGACGGGAGGGCCGAGACCTTCTTCGAGGAGTACCCCTCGCCCGCGGCCGACAAGGTCGCCCACGTCGTCAACGGCTTCGTCTGCTCGATCTGGGGCCTGTAACGACTACCACCGCGTCACCGGCTACCCGCAGGCACGCGTCCTGCTCGACCGGTCGCCGGCCACGCTGGTCACCTCCCTTCCGCGCTATCGCGCTGCCAGGCGGGCGTCCGGGCGCGCCATGACCGACTGGGGCCACGAGGCCTGGGGCCGAGCCCGCCCCGGCACCGGTGCCACGGCCGACGCCCGCCCCCACGGGGCCAGGCTGGCCCCGTGGCACGATCAAAGAGGCGTCAAAACGTACTCAACGGGGCCAGCCTGGCCCGAGAACGCACGGGAGTGGGGGCGAGCAGGTGACCGGGCGGCGAGCGCCCGACGAGCGGGTGACCGGGGCGCGGGCGGGCGAGGCGCGGGCGGGGTCAGCGCTCGGCGCGCTGCTGCCTGCGCCCGACGCTGCCCGCCCCGCTCCTTGCGGCGACCGGAACGCGCCTCCCACCGGGCCCGCATCCGCTCGCGCCGCTCCTCCAGGTGATGCATGACCGGGGTCGCCGCCATACCGTGCACCACGACCGACAGCAGGATCGCGAAGGTCGCGGTCGCCCACAGCGTCCGCTCGTCGTCCCAGGTGTGCTCGCTGGTCGCGAACCCGAGGTAGTAGATCGTGCCGATCCCGCGGACGCCGAAGACTGCGGTCGTCCAGCGTTCGCGTGAGTCCAGGGTGCTGGTGCGCCACAGGGAGAGCCAGCCGGCGAGCGGGCGGACCACGAAGACCAGCGCGGCGGCGACGATCACGCCCGGCCAGGTGAGGCCGGCGAGCTGCCCGGAGCTGAGGGAGACCCCGAGCAGCATCAGGATGAGCAGGGTGAGGATGGCCTCCAGGTGCTCGATGGCCAGGTGCAGGCGTCCGTGGTACTCGTGGCCGCGCTCCGCCGCCCGCAGCGCCAGCGCGCACACGAAGACCGCGAGGAAGCCGTAGCCGTGGGCGAGCTCGGTCAGCCCGTACGTCGTGCAGATCAGCGCGATGCCGAGGAGCGGCTCGCCCACGTCCGCGAGGCGCAGGCTGTCCCAGTGGGCGCGGAACACCAGCTTGCCGAAGGCCCACCCGCACGCCCAGCCGACGAGCGCGCCGACGACGATCTTGCCGACGAGCTCCCAGGCCAGCCAGTGCCAGACCCACTCGCCGACCGGCCCCTTGGTGGCCAGGAAGATCGCGAACCACACGAAGGGGAACGCCAGCGCGTCGTTGAGCCCGGCCTCCGACGTCAGCGCGAACCGCACCTCGTCGTCCTCGTCGTCGGGTTCGCCCTCCTGACCGCTGACGGACGGACCGGCGACCTGCACGTCCGAGGCCAGGACCGGGTCGGTGGGCGCCAGGCAGGCCCCGAGGAGCATGGCGGCCGCGGGCGCGAGCCCCATCACCCACCACCCCAGCAGCGCCACCCCGGCGATGCACAGGGGCATGGCGATCAGCAGCAGCCGCCAGGTCTTGCCCCAGGTCCGCCAGGACCGCCACATCAGGGGGCGGTCGATCGCCAGCCCGACGCCCATCAGGGCGATGAGGACGGCGATCTCGGTGACGTGCGCGGCGAGCGACTCGTGGAAGGCTGGCGCGGCACGCAGCTCGTTGGGCACGAACCACCCCACGACCAGGCCGACGCCCACGACGACGATCGGCGCGGAGATGGCGCGCTCGTGGAGCAGGCGCGGCAGGAAGGCTCCGAGGAGCAGGCCGACGCCGGCGACGAGGTAGACGACCGCGGGGCTCATGGTCGCCAGACCTGGGGCGGGCGGCCGGTGGCGCCGGGGCGGACGGCGAACAGGCTTCCCGCCTGGGGGTCATCGCCTGCGGGGAGGTTCTCCCGGGAGGTGGTGACGTAGAGCGTGCGCAGGTCCGGTCCGCCGAAGGTGCAGGCGGTGACCTGGCGGGCGCCGACCTCGACGACCTGCTCGAGCGTGCCGGTCGGGGAGTAGCAGTGCACGACCCCGTCGCCGTTCAGCGCGGTCCACACGTTGCCGTCGGCGTCGACGGTGAGCCCGTCGGGGCTGCCGTCGCCGCAGTCTACGAAGGTGCGCCGGTCCGTCATCCCGCCGTGGTCGTCCCGGTCGAAGCAGCTGATCGTGCCGGTGGCGGTGTCGGTGTGGTAGCCGGTGCGGCCGTCCGGGGACCAGTCGAGGCCGTTGGAGATGGTGACGTGCGGCAGGACGACCTCGGCGACCAGGTCGGCCGTGACCCGGTAGAGCGTCGCGGCGCCCTCGGCCTGGTCGTAGGCCATCGACCCGCACCAGAACCGTCCGTCGGGGTCGCAGCCGCCCTCGTTGAACCGGAGGCCCGGGTCGGTGATCACGTCGGGGTGGGACTGCAGCTCGCCGAGGTCGTCACGCTCGGTGGTGACCAGTCCGCGCTCCACCGCGATGATCGCGCCGCCGCCCGCGCGGGGGCGCAGGCAGGCGGCGATCGTGCCGACGTGGGTGCGGGTGATCTCGCCGTCGGTGTCCATGGTGAGCACGTCGCCGGCGAGCATGTCGACCCACCGGATCGCCTCGGTCGGCCACCAGACCGGGCCCTCGCCGTGGTAGCAGAGGCTGTCGGTGAGTCGTTCGGCACGCATGGTGCTGATCGTATGGCGCTGCGCGGGCCTGCGGGAGCTCCTGCGCCGACCGCCCGGATCGCCGCCGCGGATGGCGCGGCCGGTGGCCCGCCAGGTCGCGCACGGCCGCTCGCCGGCGGCGGTGCTGGAGCGGGCCACCCGCGGGATCGACGCGGCCGACGCCCGGCTGGTGCTGGGCACGGCGGCTCGTGGGGATGTGGTGGTCGCCCTCTCCTGAGGGCGTGGGGGCCTCGCGCGCTGCTCGTCAGCAGTCGCCGAGGCGCAGGCTCTCCAGCACGGGGGTGGGGACCACGCCGCAGCCGACCTGGGCGGTGCCGAGGTCGGAGACCGTCCACCGGCCACGGGCGCGGTGCAGGACGGCGGTCGCGTCGTCGGTCTGGCCGTGGGTGGCGTGGACGGTGGCGCGGGCCCAGCCGGCCGCGGTGACCTCGACGTGCTCCAGGCGCCAGTCGGTGGCCTTCCAGCCGCGCAGGGCCGGGTTGGCGGCGACGGCGGCGTAGATCTGCGAGCGGTCCGACGTGCCGGCCGTGGTGGACGTGGACGGGGTGGCGATCGCGTGGCCGACGAGCCCGATGCCCCCCGCGGCCACGACGGCGGCGACGGGGAGGGCGACGGTGAAGCGACGAGTCATGGTGGGTCCTCGGGTCTCGGGGGAGGTGGGTGGTGATACCTCACCCTGCAGACGGCGGGGATCGCGGGGAGGTTGGGCAGCGGTGCGCCGCATCCCCCTTTCGGCGTATGGCCGTCACAGAAAAGGTCAGAGCGTCACTGCGGCCGTGTGGTGCGTGCCGTCGCGCCGGCCGGCTGCCCGCAGGCGCGCCGGACCGGGTCAGGCGTCGCCGTGGGTCAGCAGGCGCTCGACGTACTTGGCGATGACGTCGACCTCGAGGTTGACCGGGTCGCCGACCTGCTTGTGCCCCAGCGTCGTCAGCTCCAGCGTCGTCGGGATCAGCGACACCGAGAAGGTCTCGTCGGTCACCGCGCTCACCGTCAGGGAGACCCCGTCCACGGTGATGGAGCCCTTCTCCACGACATACCGACGCAGCGCCGCGGGCAGGGAGCAGGTCACGACCTCCCAGCGGTCGCCCGGCTCGCGCCGCAGGATCTCGGCGGTGCCGTCGACGTGTCCCTGGACCACGTGGCCGCCGAAGCGCCCGCCCGCCGCCATCGCCCGCTCCAGGTTGACCGGGGAGCCCACCTCCAGGGCGCCCAGGCTCGATCGCCGCAGGGTCTCGGCCATCACGTCCACCCGGAAGGTCTGCGCGTCGTGCTCCACGACGGTGAGGCAGACGCCGTTGACGGCGATGGAGGCGCCGTGCCGGGCGTCGCTGACCACGAGCGGCCCCCGGACCGTGATGACGGCGCTCTGCGCACCTCGCTCCATCGCCTCGATGGTGCCGAGCTCCTCGACGATGCCGGTGAACATGCTGCCTCCGCTGGGGATGGATGGTGGCGCCCAACCTATCGCGCGGCCGGGGTCGCGCAGGCCCGGAGCCTGCACGAGCAGGGTCGACCGGTCAGGAGCCGGTCGCGGCGGCCGTCAGGGTCAGCCGCACGCCCTGAGCCGCGACCAGGGCGGCGTCGAGCCGGGCGGTCAGCAGGGCGACGTCGTCGGTGGACAGGGCACGCCACTCCACGGAGGTGCGCGGGGCCGAGGACAGCAGCCGTGCACGCAGGGCGGTGGCCGTCCGCAGCCCCGCGTCGAGGCGATCCAGGTCGACCGGTCCGGAGCCGGCCGCCGTCGCCGCCTCCAGCGCGGAGTCCAGGGCGGTGATGGCCTGCCGGACCTGACCGGGGACGGTGCAGCCCTCCGTCGGGTCGTAGAACCCGAGGTTGCGGGACCGGGCCTGGTCGGCCGCAGCCCGCAGCGGCTCCGCCTCGGTGGGGGGCACCCCCTGGGTGGGCGTGGCCACGCCGGCCGCGACCAGCTCCACCTCGACGGGGCTGCCGCCGGACGTCTGGACCGTGGCGGGGGTCAGTCCCGGCCGGGCGCGCCGTCCGGGCAGCTCGTGGACGGTGACCGGGGACCCGACCGGCAGCAGCTCGGTCAGGGTCTGACGGGAGCGGTCGGCCAGGCACCCCGTCCCGGCACCGGTGCTGTCGGCGGGGGTGTCGACGTGGGCGAGCTCGAGCCGCTCGCGCTGCCGCACCCCGCCGACCTCGATCTCGTCGGCGGACACCACCTGGAGCACCCGCAGGTGCTCGGAGGAGGCCGCCTCGGGCGGGGTCCCGGCCCGCACCAGCAGGGCCACGGTGCCGACCACCACCAGGACGGCCGCCACCAGGTCCACCACCCGTGGTCGACGACGACCCGTGTCAGCCATGCGCGGACGTCAGCGCTGGCGGACGGCCTCGAACGGCGCCCGGGAGGGCATCCGGTCGACGATCGCCTGGCGCACGAAGGACTTGGCGGAGCGCGCCGCCTCCAAGGCGGTCGCGCCCTTGGCCAGCTCGGCGGTCACGGCGGCGGCGAGGGTGCAGCCGGCTCCGCTGACGGCGAGGTCGCCGACCTTGGGCTCGCGCAGCACCTCCAGGGTGGAGCCGTCGTAGAACACGTCCACGGCGTCCGGTCCGGCGAGGCAGACCCCACCCTTGGCGAGCACGGCCGCGCCGGAGCGCTCGTGGATGATGCGGGCGGCGCGGGCCAGGTCGTCCTCGGACTCGATGGCGTCGAGCCCGGACAGGGACAGGGCCTCGAAGTGGTTGGGCGTCACGAAGGTCACCAGGGGGAGCACCTGCTCCTTGAGCGCGGTGTCCGTGTCGAGGGCGGCGCCCGGCTCCTGCCCCTTGCAGATCAGCACGGGGTCCAGGACCAGCCGCTCGGGTCGCAGCTCGCGCAGCACCTGGGCGACGGTCTCGATGGTGACCGGGGTGCCGAGCATGCCGACCTTGACGGCGTCCACGTCGTATGTCGCGAGCTGCGCCTCCAGCTGGTCGGCGATGACCTGGGCCTCGACGGGGACGAAGCGGTGCCCCCAGCCGGCCTTGGGGTCGAACGACACGATGCAGGTCAGCGCGGCCATCCCGAAGGTGCCGAGGGCCTGGAAGGTCTTGAGGTCCGTCTGCGCCCCGGCGCCTCCGGTGGCCTCGGAGCCGGCGATGGTCAGGGCGACCGGGACACGACGGGCGGCAGTGACGTCAGGGGAGGTCATGGGCCCCATCCTCGCACCTCGCGGATGGCCGGCGCCCGGATGGTCGCGGCGGCCGCTCAGCCCGCCTGCTGGTCCGGCACGACGGCCAGGCCGCCGCGCTCCACGTGCCCGGGTCGGGTCGATCCCTCGGCGTCCGGCTCCTGGCCCGGGCGGGCGGGGGCGGTGCCGGTGGCCGGCTCGGGGGCGTTGTCCGGGTCCACGGCGAGCGCCACGAGGGCGGCCCGCAGCTCCCGGTCGAGGTCGTGCCAGCGCATCCCCTGCACGGCTCCCTCGAGAGCCTGGAGGGACATGGCGCAGTCGAACAGACCGCGGGCGCGCATCTGCCGCCATACGGGGATGGAGCCGCGACTGCGGAGCGTCTCGGCGTCGGGCACCCCCACCTGACGCAGGGCGTCGGCGAGCTTGGGCCCGATGTTGGGCAGCGCGTCGACGCGTTGGGTGGTCTTGGGGATCACGGGGGTACCTTCCAGGGAAAAGGGTTCTCAACAGGGCAAATGCGACTGACCTGCTGTGATGGTGCCGCAGGCGCCAGGGACCGTATCACCGGCCATACCCGCGCGTAGGGCCGATTCGAAGGAACTGACTCCTCCTGGTGCTGGTCACACCGGGCCATACCGAGATGGACCGTGACACGTCCGAACTAGCCCTTTTGGATGGCTACGGTGCGGTTCGCGGTCCACATGGGTCATTTCGACTTCCGTACGGCGGCTTGTCGTCCGATTCCTGAAGATTTGCCCAGAAAGAGATCACACTGATGGCGCAATAACATCGCATCGAGTCGTCGGGCGATTGCAGCCGACGTCCACCGGAAGGAACGCCATGTCCACTCACCGCACCTCTCGCCGAGTCCTGGCCGCGAGCGCGCTGGCCCTGAGCGCCACCCTCGCCGGCGGCACCACGGCGTATGCCGAGGAGACCTGCCCGCCCCCGGCCCCGACCGAGGCGCCCGCGCCCACCACCAGCGAGGCACCCACGCCCACCAGCACGGTCGCGCCGGCGCCGACGAGCACCGCCGCCCCGTCACCCACGAGCATGCAGGCCCCCGAGCCCAGCACCACGGCGACCACGACCCCGACCACCGAGCCCACGGTCGCCCCCAGCGGCACCCCGGAGCCCACCGCCGCCCCCACCGACTGCGGCGGGTGCCGGACCGTCACGCCGCCGACCCCTGCCCAGATCCCGGTCTGCGGCCCGAACAACGACGTCGTCTCCATGCCTGCCGCCGCCGGCGTGATCTGGGACGGCGGGAGCTGGGCCGACAACGCGATCACCGTCAAGGCGATCTCCGCGGACTGGTACACCTTCCCGACCGGTGACGTCGTCAGCTGGCCCTTCGTGGACCAGGCCGTGCCGTGCGACACCCCGACCGCGGGCCCCACGGTCGTCCCCAGCGGCACCCCCGAGCCGGGCACGCCCACGGACGAGCCCACCGTGGTCCCCAGCGGCACCCCCGAGCCGGACATGCCCACGGTCGCCCCCAGCGGCATCCCGACCACCGCCGCGCCGGCAGGCCCGCTGGGGACGCCCACCGGCCCTGCCGCCACCGGCGCCGGCGTGCCTGGGGCAACGGCGGCCGCCGCCCCGATCTTCGACTCCGGCGTGGACGGCGTCCTCCCGCTCGGGCTGGTCGTGGGTGGCGGCCTCGGCGCGAGCCTGCTGGCCATGGCGCTGCTGCGCCGTCGCGCCCTGTCCTGATCGACCCCGCCCGCTCCCGCACCTCCCGAAGGGGCCCCGCCACCCGGCGGGGCCCCTTCGGCCTGCCCGGGGCCACCCCCACTCAATGACGCTTCGTAAATGAAGAGTAACAGCCAGTTTGTCGATTGCCGTCATGGCGGAAGAGGACTGGTCATTTTGGGGGGAAATGTCCCACCGGGAAAATAGTCCTCCCCTATTTCTTGTGACCGTGCAGGAACGCTGCGTGAATATTTTGCCCGTGTGGCTCGGCGCGCTGCCTCTCGAACCCGGACGGATCGGCGTCATGGCTGGTCAAAGCCGTTGCAGGGGAGGAATGGGACATGGACGGAGAGTGATGATGCATTATCTTCGCGTATTTGTTCATCCCTGATCCAGATCATTTGCGAGGCATTCACCAGGGGCGCTCGTGGAATGACGCGTTGAATCTTGTCCAACGGGAAGTCGCACCGACAGCATTCCGGGTCCACGAAACCGGGTCGGGGCGACGCACGACGAGGGGCGCCAGCCCCCATCGAAAGGACAAGCACCATGACCCGCACCACGACCACCGGCCGTCTCGTCATCTCCGGCGCCTTCGCCCTCACCGCCGCCCTCGGCACCGCGGGCACCGCGTTCGCCGGCGGCCAGCACGCCGCCCCGGCCGCCACCGCCACCGTTCAGGCCGGGACCCACGGTGAGCAGACCGACGGCAGCGACCACGGCGCCACGGGCAAGCCCGCCAAGGCCGACCCCAACCCCGACAAGGGCAAGGACTGCCAGCTGCACGGCAAGAACGGCGGCATCAACGAGGACCACTGCGGCCCGACCACTCCGGCCACGCCCGAGCCGACCACCGAGACCCCGGCCCCCACCACGACCCAGGAGCCCGGCCAGGAGACCAAGCCGGTCAAGCCCACAAAGCCGGCCGAGCCGACCACCGAGCCCACCAAGCCCGCGGAGCCGACCACCGAGCCCACGAAGCCGGCCGAGGAGTCGCACGACTGCGGTCGCTGCCAGACCGTGACCCCGCCCGCCCCCGTGCTCGTGCCCGTCTGCGGCGCGGACAACGACAAGGTCGTCCTGCCCGAGGCCGAGGGTGTCATCTGGCAGCGTGGCGAGTGGCGCGACGGCACGCTCGTCGTCAGGGCGATCTCCGCGGACTGGTACACCTTCCCGAACGGCGACGAGGTGACCTTCACGCTGACCGACGAGGGCGTGGCCTGCGACACCCCGACCACCCCGGGCGAGGACTGCGACCACACCTGCCCCACCCCCGGCACCACCACGCCGGAGACGACGAAGCCCGAGGTGCACGAGCCGGTTGTCACCAAGCCCGTCGTGACCACCCCGTCCGTCGTCACGCCGGCCCGTCCCGTCGTGGTGGTGGAGCACCGCCCGGCCGTCAGGACCGGCAGGACGGCCCCCGCCCAGGTGGTGCCCGCCGCCCCGGCCCCCGCCACCGTGGTCGAGTCCGGCACCCCCGCGGCTCCGGTCTTCAACTCCGGCGTCGAGGGTGACGACCATGGTCGCCCGGGCGCCCTCGGTGCGGGCCTCGCGGTCCTCGCCGCCGCCCTGATGGCGCCGGCCGCCCGTCGCCGTGTGCACGGCTGACGACAGCAGCACCACGTGACAGGCTGGGCCCTGTCCGTCCCCGGCGGGGCATCGAGACCCTCGCCCCCGGTGCGGGGTGGGGGCCTCGGCCTTGCCCGGGCATGCCGCTCGTCGCGCCTCGCGGCGCGTCCGACGGCACCCGCGAACCGCGCCGGCGGCGACCACGAGACGCCTTCCGGCATACCACCTCCGAGGAGCCAGGAGCACCACGATGAACAGAGCGACCATCGCCGGCGGCGTCGCCGCGCTGGCCCTTCTCGGGGGGTGCGGGACCGACGCCCAGGTCACCCACCACCGCACCGACGTCGCCACGGAGCAGGCCGCGGGCCGCACGTCCTCGGCCGCCTCCTCCAGCACGTCGGCGCCGACCACCACCGGCGCGACCCGCCCGGTCACCCCCACCCGGCCCGCCACCACCACGGCCGCTGCCACGCCGGCCGCCCCCCGGCCCGCCACCACCATCCGCGACGACGGCAGCCGCCTGCTCGTCGTCCCGGTCCTGGGGGTGCGGGCCCCGGTCACCCGCTGCGCCACCGAGGACGGCACCGTCACCCCGCCCGGCGACGTCGGCGCGGTGTGCCGGTGGACGGGCAGCCAGCCCTTCGACGCGCGCACCGGCACCACGATCGTGGTCGGCCACTCCACGCGCAGCGAGCGGTCCGTCGGGGCGCTGGAGTACGTCCGGGAGCTGAAGGTCGGGGACACCGCCACGGTCGGCGGGCAGACCTGGCGGGTGGCCGAGGTCCTCCCCGGCGTCGACAAGCACCGGCTCCCGGTGTGGATCGTGGACCACGCCGGGCCCCGCCAGCTCGGACTGGTCACCTGCGAGACGACGAGTCGCACGCGCAACGACATCGCGCGGCTGGTCCCCGTCTCCTGACCCCGTCCGGCCGCCGTCGTCCGGCGACGGGCGGCGAGCACGGCGAACGCGCGCACCCTGGGTCGCCTTTCCCCAGGGTGCGCGTCGCCGTCCCTCCGTCGGCCCTGCCAGATCCCTCTTCCCCAGCGGAGCGCCAGGACGTCGCCCTAGCGTGGGTCCTTCATCCTCGACCTGCCCGCCGAGAGGATCCCCATGGACATCGACCTGACCGCCCCGCGCCGTGAGCCCCGGCGCGACGCCCGGTCCGCCCTGCCGAGCGCGGCCCGGACCCTCCCCGTCACCGGCCTGCTGGCCACCTGCGCGGCGCTGGCCGGGTTGTACGTCGGGGCCGTGCGCACTCGGCGCGGCCAGTGGTGGGACCACGTCGGGTGGTGGCTGCTGCACCGCCGGTCCGGGATCGACGGCCACCACGTCGGCGCCGTCATGCGCACCCTGATCACCCCCGTCCACCTCGTGCTCGCGCTCGCCGTCATCGCGATGCTCGCCGTGGTGCAGCGCCGCCGGTGGGCAGCGGTCGTGGCGGTGGTGTGCGCGGCCGGCACGTTCGTCTCCGCCGAGGTGCTCAAGGCGGTGCTCGAGCGGCCCGACCTGGGGACTCCCTGGGCGGTCGGCAACTCCTTCCCCAGCGGCCACACCGGGGCCGTGGCCGCACTCCTGGTCGCCTCGGCGGTCGCGCTGACCGGACGGTGGCGGACGGTGGCGGTCGCCCTGACGGCCGCGTCGACGGCGCTCACCGGCGCGGGTGTCGTGGTGGCGGGGTGGCATCGGCCCAGCGACCCGCTGGCCTCGGTGCTGCTGGCCGTCGCCTGGACCCTGGCCGGCCTGATCGTCCTGGGGCGGGCACAGCACCCGGTCCGCCACCCGAGGCAGGGTTGGTGGCGGACCGGACGCTGCTCCTAGCACCCACGTCCGGTCAAGAGGGAGGGGGGACCGACCGGTCGGGGGACCCGAGAGCCACCGCCTGAGCAAGGCGGCAGACGCCGTCCGGATGGAGCGATTCCGGACAGTGCCCATAGTCCGTTCAGGTGACGGGAGCGTCAATACCGACTCGGTTGCGGGCCCCGCACGGTGGGTGATCCATCCTGGTCAGACCGTTTCGCCTTCGCGAAATTCGTTGCTGCACACCATAAGTCGGCGCATCGCCCGCGGCTGGACCAGCCGGAGCGCTCGGCCCGGCGGATCAGCCCGCGGCGCGGAGTCGATCGCCGAGCTGCGCGATGGCGGCGTCCGCGGCCGACGTGTCCCCCGCCCGGGCCTTGGTGCAGGCCTCCACGTGCACCGGGGACTGCCCCTCCACGAGCCACGCCACGAGCACCACCGGCATCACCGACGTGCGCTCCACCCACGAGCAGCCCCACACACGAGCACCGTCCGCGTCGTCGCGAGGCTCCGGGGCCTCGCCGCGGACGGCCTTGAGGCGGGCCAGGCTGTCGGCATACGGCCCAGGCATCTCCAGCAGCGACGAGGAGGTGACGGTCGACAGCCGCCTGGCGACGAAGGACCCGAGCCAGCCACCCTGCTGGGTGACCCCGCTCACGGTCTGCTGCAACAACGACTCGGCGAAGGCCTCGGGCAGGAACGGATTCACGCGTCCCAGCCTAGGACGGCAGACTGGGGCCATGGCCTCCAGCGCATACCCGCACATGATCTTCGCGACCGACAAGGCCGAGCTCGACCGCGACCGGCTCGTGGCGCTGCTCGGCGAGTGCTGCCCCGGTGGCGAGGCCGAGCAGTCCTCTCTCAAGGTGACGTGGACCCGCGAGGGCTATGCGTTCACCTTCTGGTTCGAGGACGCGGACCGGGTGGGCGAGATGTATGCCGACTACCTGCCCGACGGCGCCCGGCGACGGCCGCTGGTCAACGCCACCACCGTGATCGACATGAGTGGCGCCGCGGACCCCGACGGGACGCACGAGGGGGTGGCGCGCGTGATCGCCCGCCACCTGGCGCAGCAGGACGGCGTGAGCGTGTTCGGCGAGGAGCGCAAGCGCTTCGTGGGGATGGCGTATGGCGACGAGGGGCCCGAGGAGCTCGCCGCGCTGACCGAGCCCGCGGTGGTCGCGGCGCCCGCCGAGGACGCTGGTCCTGCGCAGGGCGCGGCTCCCGCCGACCTCGCGGCTCCGGCCGACGACGTGACGAGCACCGGGGACGTGGCGTGCGTCGAGCCGCCCACCGTCCCCACGGCCGACGAGGCCCTGCCCCGGCGCGAGGAGAGCACGCCGCACGCCGAGGAGTCCGCCGCACCGGAGACGGCGGCGCCCCGCACCGAGGGGGCCGCGCCGCAGACCGCGGCCGCCGGGCCGTCCTCGGTCGACGAGCCCGTCGCCGCCGCCCCCGAGCACACGCTCGGGGCCGAGCCCTCCCTGTCCGGGGACCCGGAGCCCGGGACCTTCGGCGCCGACCTGGTGGAGTCGTCGCTCACCGGCCGGGGGGACAGGCCGCAGGGTGACCGGCCCCACGGCGGACCGGCCGAGCAGAGCCCGGCCCTGCCCCGGGCGGACGCCGCCGACGTCACCCGCACGCCGGGCACCCCGCCCGAGGCGGAGCAGACCCCCACCCCGGCAGCGCCCGCCGACCGGGCTCCGGGAGCCGACGCCCCTGCTCCCCTCCAGGCCGACGCCCCGGAGACCGACACGCCCAAGACCGACACGCCCAAGACCGACACGCCCGCGCCGGTCCAGGCCGACGCCCCGACCGCCGAGGGCCACCGGGCTCCCGAGTCCCCTTCCGCGGAGCCCGACCTGGGGGCGCCGCACCCGCCGACCGACGCCCAGCCGACCACCGAGGTCCCGGGTGGCGCCCTGGACGAGCAGCGCGTGGACGCCCGTCCCCTGGACGTCGAGCCCGCCGTGACCCCGGCGGGCGAGGGGGCCTTCGGCGGGGACCTGCCCCGCGAGCAGGCGCCCCAGCCCACCGCCGAGCCGCGGCCGAGCACCGGGCCTCACCCGAGCGACAAGCCGCAGCCCGAGACCGCGCCCAAGCCGGAGAAGGGCTTCTTCAAGAAGCTCTTCGGTCGCCGCTGACCCCCAGCCCTCCGAGCGGCGCACCGCCCGCACCGCACCGCGCTCGCAGCTCACCCACCGCACACCTCGGGACCTCGCCCCGCACGGGCACGCGGGCGGGGCCCCCGACCGCGGGCGGCGAGGCGGGCGGGCCCGCGCGACGTGCACACCCCGCGAGCGGCTGGGCGTCGCGGGTTTCGGCATACGGCCGGACGTGTGACCAGAGCGCCCTCCGGGTAGGAGCACCCCGAGATCGCCGAGCGAAGGAGAGACCCGTGCCCGACCAGACCGATCCGATCGCCGCCGGTCGCCGGGCGGCCCCGCGCCGCCTGGTGCTCGTCCGCCACGGCCAGAGCCTGGGCAACGTCGCCGACGCGGAGGCGCGCCAGGCCGGCTCGGGCACCCTCGACCTGGACTTCCGCGACGCCGACACGCCGCTGTCCGACCTGGGCCAGGAGCAGGCCGCCGCGCTCGGCGAGTGGCTGCGGGACCTGCCCGAGGACCGGCGTCCGGACGTCGTGCTCGCGTCGCCCTACGAGCGGGCGCGCACCACCGCGCAGATCGCCCTCGAGCGCGCCGGGCTCGACCACACCCTCGTGCTCGACGAGCGGCTGCGCGAGCGTGACCTGGGGATCTTCGACGGGCTGACCGGGGACGGGATCCGCGCGAAGCACCCCGAGGAGGCCGAGCGGCGCAGCAAGGTCGGCAAGTTCTACTACCGTCCCCCGGGCGGCGAGTCCTGGTGCGACGTGGCCCTGCGGGTGCGCAGCGTGCTCGCGGACATTCGCCAGGAGCATGCCGACCAGGTGGTGTGGGTCTTCAGCCACCAGGCCGTGATCATGAGCTTCCGCCTGGTCCTCGAGGGGCTGGACGAGCAGGGCATCATCACCATCGACACCGAGACGCCGATGCCCAACTGCTCGATGACGTCGTACGACGGGCGCGACGGATCGCTCGACCTGGACACCTATGCGCAGACCGCGCACCTGGACGAGGCCGACACCGCGACCACGCACGAGGAGCCCCAGGCTGCCGAGGCCGACAAGTGAGGCAGCCACGCCCGATCACGACGGGCCTGCTCCGCGACTGGGAGCTCCCGCGAAGCGGCGGCAGCAAGGAGTCCCAGGGTCGCGTCCTGGTCGTCGGCGGCAACGTCCGTATGCCGGGAGGCGTGCTCCTGGCCGCCGAGGCCGCGATGCGCGCGGGCGCCGGCAAGCTGCAGGTCGCGACGGTCGAGCAGGTCGCGGTGCCGATGGCGATGCAGGTCCCGGAGGCCTACGTGGCCGGGCTGCCCGCCGACGCCGACGGCAACCTCGCGCCCGAGTCCGCCGCGGAGATCGTCGAGCTCGCCGCCGACTGCTCCGCGGTGCTGCTCGGCCCCGGGATCATGTCGCCGGACAGCGCGGTCGCCCTGCTGTCCGAGGTCGTGCCGCAGCTCGCGGTGCCCGTCGTCGTCGACGCCCTGGGGATGGCCTACCTCACCGAGCACCGTGACGGCGTCGCCCATCTCGACGGTCGGGCGATCCTGTCGCCCAACCTCGGCGAGCTCGCCGTGACGCTCGGCCTGGACCAGGACGAGGTGTCCGACGACCCGCTCACGCACGCGCGCCGGCTCGCCACCGACGCCAGGGCGGTCGTGGTGACCGGCGCCGCGACCACGGTGATCTGCACGCCCGACGACGCCGCGTGCTGGCAGGACGAGTCCGGCGGCGAGGGCATGGCGGTCTCCGGGTCCGGTGACGTCAAGGCCGGCGTGCTGCTCGGCCTGCTGGGGCGGGGCGCGACGCCGGAGCAGGCGGCGGCGTGGGGCGCCTTCGTGCACGGGCGGGCGGGCGAGCGGCTCGTCGCGGTCCACGGTCGGCGCGGCTACCTGGCGCGCGAGCTCCTCGTCGAGATCCCGCGGACGCTGGCCGAGCTCGACGGCTGAGACTCGGGCTGCCCCGGGCGCGACGCCCGCTGCGGCGGGTCAGCCGTCGATGCCCTGGGCGAGGCCGTCCTGCGTGGGCTCGTCCTCGGCCAGGTGGTCGGCCTCGCGGGTGACGTGGCCGTCAGGGTGGACGACCCCTGCGGCCTCGGTGGAGGGGCCCTGGTCGTCGGGCACCAGCAGGTCCAGGTCGTCGTCGCTCATGCCCCCAGGATGCGGCTCCGGCACCGGACCGGCCAGCCCCGGCCGCCCCTCGGACACCCTTCCCGACATACGGTGAAGGCATGGACCTCAAGAACGCTCACGACGTCGCAACCGCTCCCCTGATGGTGCTCGGCCTGGCGGGCGGCTTCGCCCTGGCGCGCGAGACGGGCATCCGACCGCTCGGTGGCGTCCTGCTCGGCGGTGCGGGCCTGCTCGCGGGCCGCACCTGGCTGGCCAAGACCGACCCGGCGACCACGGCGGCGCTGTCGGCGGTCTACCTGGGCGGTTTCGTCGGGTCGCACAAGCTCGCCAAGGCGATCGGCGCCTGGCCGTCCGTGGCGGTGGTGACCGCGGCCTCCGCGGGGGCGGCCTACGCGCTCTCGACCGGCGCTGACCGACGCCGCCGTGTCCGGGCCCAACGCGCCGGGACCGTGGCTGGTCGTGGCGCCGCACCTGGACGACGCGGTCCTGTCCTGCGGGTGGCTCGTGGCGCGCGCCGACCCCGTCGACGTGCTGACCGTGTGCACCGGCCGGCCGGCGCCTGCCGTGGTGCGCGGCTGGGACCGCGCGTGCGGGTGGCGCGACTCCGACGAGGCGATGGCCGGGCGGCTGGCCGAGGACGAGGCGGCCTTCGCAGGCACCCCGCACCGACGACACCTGCTCGGGCTGCTCGATCAGCAGTATGTCGACGGCGAGCGGTCCTCCACGGACGCGCGCCTGCTCACCGGGTGGGTCGCCCGCTGGCTCGACGCCCGCCCCGAGGGGGTGGCGCTCGTCCCCGCCGCCACCGGCTGGGTGCCGCCCGACGACCCGGACGCCCTGGGCGCGCGCTGCCCCGAGCGGGACGTGCCTGGCGTCAACGGGGATCACCGGTGGGTCCGCGACACCGTGATCGCCGGGCTCGCCGACACGCACGCCGGACGGGTCGGGATCTACGAGGACCTGCCCTACCTGTGGGGGCGACCCGGTGCCGACGAGGTCGCACGGCTGCCCCTCCCCCTGGTCCCGCACGAGGTGCCGGTCGACCGCCGGACCAAGGCGCACCGGATCGCGGCCTACGCCTCGCAGCTGGACCTGCTCACCCACGAGGGGCGCCGGCTGGACGACCCCGACGTGCTGCCGCCCACCGAGCGCTGCTGGCTGCCCACCTGACCGCAGGCTGCCGGCCGGGCCGCGACACCGCCGTGGCCCGGCCGACGAACGCCGCGAGCTCAGGCCAGCGCCGGCTCCCGGGTGTCCGATCCGACCTCGGACACCGGGACCGTCGCCCGCGGCGCGTCGTAGGCCGCCTGGTCGAGCAGACCCTCGCGGCGAGCCACGACGACCTGCACCAGCACCTGGCCGGCGACGTTCACGGCCGTGCGCCCCATGTCCAGGATCGGGTCGATGGCGAGGAGCAGCCCCACGCCCGCGAGGGGCAGGCCCAGCGTGGACAGGGTCAGGGTCAGCATGACGATCGCGCCGGTCAGACCCGCGGTGGCCGCGGACCCGATCACCGACACGACGACGACGAGCAGGTAGTCCAGCGGCGACAGGGGCACGCCGAAGAACTGCGCGACGAAGATCGCGGCCACGGCGGGATAGATCGCCGCGCAGCCGTCCATCTTGGTGGTGGCGGCCAGGGGGCTCGCGAAGGCGGCATACTCTCGCGGCACCCCGAGCCGCTCGGTGACCTGCTGGGTCATGGGCAGCGTGCCGAGCGAGGACCGGGAGACGAAGCCGAGCTGGATCGCCGGCCATGCGCCCCGGAAGTAGCTGCGCGGGCTCAGCCCGTGGGCGAGCAGGATCGCGGGATAGAGCGCGAGGAGCACGATCGCGAGCCCGGCGTAGATCGCCAGGGCGAAGGCGCCGAGCTGACCCAGCGAGGACCAGCCGTACGTCGCGACGGCGCGGCCCACGAGCCCGATCGTGCCCAGGGGCGCCAGGAGGATGACCCACCACAGGACCTTCTGCACGATGGCCAGCACCGAGGCGTTGAACCGCAGGAAGGGCTCGGCGGCGTCGCCGACCTTGACGGCGGCGATCCCGACGACGAGCGCCACGACCACGAGCTGCAGGGCCTTGAACGAGACCGAGGACTGCAGCGCGCCGTCGACCTCGTGGATGGTGACGGCCAGGCCGAGGACATTGGTCGGGACGAGCTGGTCGACGAAGTCCAGCCAGCCGCCGTGGGTGCTCGTGGCCTGCGCGGCGGTCCGGGCGATGGTCGTGTGCCGGCCCGGCTGGATCAGCACGCCCAGGCCGACGCCGACGAGCACCGAGGCCAGGGCCGTGATGGCGAACCACAGGAGGGTCTTGCCGGCGAGCCGGGCCGCGTCGGCGACCCCGCGCAGGTTGGCGATCGAGGCGATGATCGCGGTCACGACCAGCGGCGGCACCAGCGCCTTGAGCAGGGTGACGAAGGTCGACCCGACGGTGTCGAGCAGGACGGTCAGCCCGTTGTCCCCGCCGTCGGCGGTGGGTCCGAGGGTCAGGGCCGCCCAGCCGAGCCCGAGGCCGAGCACGAGGGCGAGGACGATCTGCAGGGAGAAGGACGGCAGCCGAGGTCGGCGCGCGACGGATGAGGTGGGCATGAGGCCTTCCGAGGACGTTCTTGCATAACTGACGGTTCAACTTTGCATAACGTCAGATTATTTCTGGGAAGACGCCGCCGATGTGGTTGTGTGGGCGCGTCGACGAACGGGCCGGACCCGCGCGGGCCGCAGCGGCGCGCCCGGGCGGGCGGAGAGGTGGAGCTCATGGGTGACGCGACAGGGGGTCGCGGGGCGGCGCCGGACGAGCGGGCGGCGCTGGCGGAGCGGGCGACCCGGCTGGCCCTCGACGGTGTGACGGCACTGGTCCGCGAGGTGCTGTGGGACCTCGACGACGCGGTGACCGACCTGGTGATGCTCGCCGGGTCCGGCGGCGCCGAGGTGGTCGACCAGACCCTGACGCAGCGGCTGCGTGACGTCCTGCAGGAGCGGTGGCGCACCGGCTGGCAGCCCCTGGACCTGCACCACGTCGTCCAGCGGGCCGACCTGCACGTGCGCGCCGAGGCCCCGGTGATCGGGCGGGTCGCCGCGCTGGTCGGGGACCTGGTGAGCAACGACCTGAGCCGGTATGCCGCAGCGACGGTCGAGCCGCGCTGGCACGACCAGCTGGCGATCATCCAGGCCTCGGGCGACGGGGGCGCGGCCGGAAGCGGTGCCGGCCGCCGCGGCGCGGGCCGCCGGACCGCCGAGAGACACACCGCCGAGGGGCACCGCGCCACCACCTGGCTGGGCGCGCGGGCGTCGTCGTGGGGGCGGTCCGAGACCTACGAGGCGGCCCTGCGCCTGGAGCACGTCCTGCGCCGCGTCCCCCCGCTGCAGCAGCTCGGCGCCCTGCCCGGCCACGCCACCGCGCCGACCACCCGCCGCACCGACGTCGACGACAAGGTCCTCGCCCGGGTGCGACAGCTCCTCGCCAAGGCCGAGTCCACGACCTACGAGGCGGAGGCGGACACCTTCACCGCGGGCGCGCAGGCGCTCATGGCCCGGCACAGCATCGACCACGCCCTCCTCGCGGCGACCGCCGCCGGGAGCGGGCCCGAGGTCGGCGAGCGACCGGACGGCAGGCGGCTGTGGATCGAGACGCCATACGTCCGGGAGAAGGTCCTGCTCCTCGGGGTCGTCGCCGACGCCAACCGCGCCCGCAGCGTCTGGGCCAAGGAGGACGGCTACGTCACGCTGCTCGGCTTCGGGCCCGACCTGGACGCGGTGGAGACGCTCTACACCTCGCTGCTCGTCCAGGCCACGCGGGCGATGCACGGGGAGGGCAAGCGTCAGGACGCGTACGGCGGCTCGCGCACCCGCAGCTTCCGGCAGAGCTTCCTGGCGGCCTTCGCCACCCGCATCGGCGAGCGTCTGGCCGAGGTGACCGCGGCCGCGACCGAGCAGGCCACCGTGGCCGCACGCGAGCGGGGCGGGCAGGAGCTCGTGCCGGTGCTGGCCGCCCGCGAGGAAGCCGTGGAGTCCTATCTGGGAGAAGTGTTTCCGCAGCTGCGCACGGTGTCGATGCCGCTGGGGCGGGACCGGGAGGGTGACGCGAGGGGACGGCGCGCCGCGGACCGCGCCTCGTTGTCCTGGGGTCGCCCGCTCGACCGCTGACCTGCACCTGGGACCGGCCTCCGGCAGGGTTCGCGAGCCGGGAGCGGGACTGCCTGCCGGCTCCGGCCGACGGTGCGACCAAGGTCGCGGCGGGGGTCCCCCATGGGTGGAGGAGCTCGCGAGCAGGTCCATCCCCTGGGGGGATGCGAGCGGTCGGCCCCCGGCGCCATCCTGGAACCACATCCTCGCCACCCGGCGGCCTGCTTGCGTGGGATGAGAGCTCTCGCAGGACGACCTGCGCACGCGGGATGGCCTCCGGACGTGGGACGACCCGCTGGTCGCCGCCGGGTCGGCGGGGACCCGGTGGGCTCCGGCCGACCGGGGCCGGTGCGGCCGGTCTGGGGGCGGCCGCACCGAGCCAGGGCCGCAGCGCTCCTTCAGGGGGAGAGCGCTGTGGCCCTTTCGGACGCTCAGCAGGCCTGGGCCGCCTCGGCGAGCCGGGCCACCAGGTGCTCGCGGTGCGGCACCCCGTCACGACCGCGCATGTGCCAGGCGAGCGGGCTCGGCGAGGGAGCGGTCAGCACGGTCAGCGGCAGCGTCAGGAGGGCGGGCTCGGCCCGGGCCGCGGCCCGCCAGGTCGTGGCGGCGCCCCCGCCGAGGAGCACGACCGCCCGCGCGGACGGCAGCGACCCCAGCAGCTCCAGCAGGTATGGCGCAGCACGGCGCGCCTGCTCACCCACGCGCCGGCGTCGTCCGGGGGTCTCGTGGCGGTCGGGGTCCTCGACCCACCAGGGCACCACGTCGGCGAGCAGGGTCTCGGCATACGGCAGACCGGCCTGGTCGAGCGCCGTCAGCAGGTTGCCCGAGGCGGGGTCGTCGCGGTGCGCCGTGGCGAGACGGGCACCGCGGACGGCCGAGCAGCGAGGGTCGCGGCGCAGCAGCACCACGCGGGCCCGCACGCCCCCGCCGAGCGGGTCCGGCCAGGGCACGTCCTCGCCGGTCTCGTCCCGCAGCCGGCGCACCCGCTCGACCAGGGGTGCGACGTGCGGCCGGTCCAGCAGGGCGAGGCGTCCGTCGAGGGCGGCCTGGTCGTCGTCGGGGAGCAGCACCCCCGCGTCGGCGGCGGGACGGTTGCGGGGTGCGCGGGCCATGGCTCGACCCTAGGGGCCGCGGACGCGTCGGCGGGGACTGGTGTCGGCCGGATCCGGTCCTTGCCGTCCCGTCCCATCCCTCGCCGTCCCGTCCGTTCTCGACCCTCGGCGAGGCGCCGAGATCGCGGGTGGGCAAGGCGCCCGCTCGCCCCTCGGGTGCGGCATCGTGGGGGTCATGGCCCTCCGCCCCACCGCCCCCACCCCGACGGCCGACGCCACTCCCACCGAGCCCGCCCCGACCGGCGCCGCCCGCCCGACCCAGATCGTCGACGCCGTCGTCGTCGGGGCCGGTCACCACGGCCTGGTCGCCGCCACCACCCTGGCCGACGCCGGGTGGGACGTCCTCGTCCTCGAGGCGCGCGACACGGTCGGCGGCGCCGTCTCGTCCCGCGACGTGGACGGGTGGGTGATGGACGAGTTCAGCGCCTGCCACCCCCTGGGGGCGGCCTCACCGGTGCTGCGGGCGCTGGACCTGCCGGCATACGGCCTGCAGTGGGCGCACGCCCCCCGCCCGGTCGTGCACGTCGCCGACGCCGACGACCGGCACGGCTCCACGGTCGAGACCCGGGCCGAGGACACCGCCGCGCTGCTGGACGCCGAGCACCCGGGCGACGGGCAGACCTGGCTGCGGATGGTCCACCAGTGGGAGTCGATCCGCGAGCCGCTGCTCGCGAGCCTGCTCACCGCCTGGCCGCGGGTCCGACCGATCCCCGCGCTGCTGGCCGGGATCGGTGCGGCCCAGCTGCCGGACTTCGTGCGGTTCGCGCTGCTGCCGGTGGACCGGATGGGCGTGGAGCTCTTCGGCGGGGCACGCGGCGGCCAGATCCTCGCGGGCAACGCGATGCACGCCGACATCCCCCCGGAGGCGCCGGGCAGCGGCCTCTTCGGCTGGATCATGTCGATGCTCGCCCAGGACGTGGGCTTCCCCTCGCCGCGCGGCGGCACCCAGCGACTCGCCGACGCGCTCGCGGCTCGCGCCCGGGCGGCCGGCGCGCAGGTCGAGACCGGGCAGCGGGTGGCCCGCATCGCGGTGTCCGGCGGCCGGGCGCACGGCGTGGAGACCGTCGACGGCCGCCGCGTCCGAGCGCGCCGCGCGGTGATCGCCGACACGAGCGCCCCCGACCTCTACGACCGGCTGCTCCCCGCCGACGCGGTGCCCGCCGGGCTGCGGGCCCGCCTGGACCGGTTCGCCTGGGACCTGCCGACCCTCAAGCTCAACTACCGCCTGTCCGCGCCGATGCCGTGGCTCGCCGAGCGCGCTCGCGGGGCCGCCGTCGTCCACGCCGGGCAGGACCGGAACGGTCTCGTCCGCTGGTCGGCCGACCTCGGGTCCGACCGGGTGCCCGAGCGGCCCTTCGCCCTGGTGGGGCAGATGTCGACGATCGACCCGACCCGCTCGCCGGACGGCACCGAGACCCTGTGGCTCTACACCCACCTGCCCCGCGGCGTCACCGACACCGCCGCGGCCCGGCAGCTCACGCACGCCTCCGAGTCGCTGCTCGAGGACCTGGCCCCGGGCTGGCGCGACCTCGTCGTCGACCGCTGGGACCAGACGCCGGAGGGCCTGCACGGCAGCAACGCCAACCTCGGCGACGGCGCGGTCGGCGGCGGGACGATGCAGCTCTTCCAGCAGGCGATCTGGCGGCCGACCACCGGCCTCGGGGCCGCGCACCCACGTCGCCGGGCTCTACCTCGGCAGCGCCGCGGTCCACCCCGGCGGCGGGGTCCACGGCGGCTGCGGCTACCTCGCGGCACGGGCGGCCCTGGCGGACCGGTCCTGGTGGGGGCGGCCGGCGCGGCACCTGAGCCTGGCCGCGCTGCACCGCCTGCATGCCGAGCTGCCGACAGTGCGTTGAGCGCCCCCGCTGACCGCACGACGAGGGCGGCCCCCGCTCGGGGTGCCGGCCCCGTCCGCGGTGCGCCGACCCTCAGCGGGGCTCGGTCGCCTGCTCGGCGATCAGTGCCAGGCGCAGCAGCGCCTCGCGGTTGCGCCTGGCCACCCCGGCCTGGCGCAGCTGGTGCGGGACGATCTGGGTGACGCCGGCGACGGTGTCCTCGCGCATGCTGATCAGGGTGCCGCCGGACTCCGGCTCCAGGGTGATCTCGACGGCGGCGCGGGTGAACGGGCGGGCCTTGGCCTGCAGCACGATGCGGCGGCCGGGCTCCACCACCCGGACCGTGGTCTCGTCGTCGAGCAGGGTCGGCCAGGCGCCGACGCTGTGGTGCAGGCGGGCCCCGACGGCCGGCCAGTCCGCGGAGACCGCGCGCATCCGGGAGGCACCGACCACCCAGCAGGGATAGGTCCAGCCGTCGGCGAGGACACGCCATACCTCGTCGGGGGTGGCCGTGGTGCGTCGCTGCTCGGTGTGCATGGGAATCCTCCTGGTGCGGGTGGGTGTCCAGCATGCCCGGCGGTCGGCCCGAGCGGGGCCTTGTGAGCACGCCGCACGCGTGGCCCTGGTCGCCGCGTCCTCGACCCTCCCTGTGACGTCTTCCTGCGAACGTTCCACGCTGCCCGGGGACTCGTCCGCACGCGACGGATGAGCGCGGAGGGCACATGAGCGATCTCGGGGGTGACCCTGCTCAGGGGCGAGGGCCTGGTGGCCGATGCGGTTCAGCCGCTGCCATGGGCTGCGCGGGTCTCCGGGATGCCGTATCTACCGGGTGGCGGCCGGAACCAGGTGAGCACGCTTCGGGTGGTCCTGGAAGGCATCGACGACTCCGGGGGGAGATCTGTCCGCGGGCGTGGATCTGGGGGACGGCGCCACCAGGACTGTGGGAAGCCTGACCAAGAGCCCCACGTCGGTGGACCTGGTGACCACGGCCGACCAGGGTCGGGAGTGTCGCTAGCTCCTCTGTCAAGCGGCGAGGTAGAGCTGAGTTCGTTGGTCGGTTCGTAGGGCTTGGTAGATGGTCCTGGAGAGGTGGCGCTTGAGGACGCGCAGGGCTTCGCGGCCGGATTTGCCGCTCTCGACGCGGCGCTTGATGAGGTCCTTGGCGGGTTGGTGGTGGCGGGCCTGGGTGAGGGCGATGCGGTGGATCGCGGCGTTCAGTTGCCGGTTCCCGGTTCGTGACAGTCTGTGACGAGGCGCGTTCGATGACCAGACCGGCAGGGGCGCGGTGCCGTTGTAACTGGCGAACGCGTCGCTACTGGTGAAGCGCTCGATGCCGGCGGTCTCACCGAGGATCTTGGCGGCGGTCAGGGCGGCGCAGCCAGGGATGGCCAGGAGTGCGGGTGCGTGCTCGAGCGTGAGTTCTTCGAGCTCTTGCTCCAGGAGCATTTTTTATTTGGTGCTCTGACCTGCGGTGATGAGCATCCAGACTGCGGTGGTGATGGTGGTGAGGCGGTGTGGGCTGCCGCGGTAGCGGCGTAGGACGCGCCAGTTCTTCAGAAGGGCGTTGGCGCGTTCGCCGCGGGCTCGGAGCTTGGCTTGGGAGGCGTTGACGGCACGTTCGTTGACCGAGAGGTCTCGGCGTGCGAAGTGGCCGGTGTCGTGGTGGCGGTGGACGGCGCGGATGGGGGTGGTGACTCCTGGCGCCGATGCCGGTGTATCCGGCTCTTCCTACCTGAGCGTGGGTTGAGCACGGCGTCCGGCTCGGTGGTGGGGTAGGGGTCGAGGTCCCTGGCAGCATCAGAGGACTCTTACCTCTCCTGATCGCCGAAGGACCTCGACTGTGCCCGACTCTACTTCGCCGTGCCCTGCTGGTGGTTCGTGCTCGTCGTGTGACACGTGGTTGGGGCTGCCAGGCATGAGAGTGCTCGATGTCGCCGAGCGCGGTGGCGGGCTGGTGGTACGGGTCGAGTCCGTCCCCGAGGTCGCGGGCTGCCCGGCCTGCGGGGTCGTCGCTCACGCGCACGATCGTGACGAGGTGGCCCTGGTGGACGTGCCCTCGTTCGGTCGCCCGGTCCGGTTGGTGTGGGTCAAACGCCGCTACGCCTGCCCCGAACCGGCCTGTGGGGCAGGAACTTTCAGTGAGCAGGACGAGGCTGTGGCGGCCCCGCGGGCGCTGCTGACGACCCGCGCCGTGGCCTGGGCCGTCGAGCAGGTCCGCCGCGAGCACGCCTCCATCGCCGGCCTGGCCAGGCAGCTGGGCGTGCAGTGGAACACGGTGTGGCACGCCGTGCGTGCCCGGCTCGAGCAGCTCGAAGCGGACCCGGCTCGGTTCGACGGTGTCAGGATGCTCGGGGTCGACGAGCACGTATGGCATCACGTCGACCAGCGCGTGCGGGGCCCGAAGATGCTCACCGGGATGGTCGACCTGACCCGCGACGAGCACGGACGGGTGCGTGCGCGGCTGCTTGACCTCGTGCCCGGCCGGTCCGGTGCCGTGTACGGCGACTGGCTCACCAGCAGGGGTGAAGCCTTCCGCGCCGGGGCTCAGGTCGCGACGTTGGACCCCTTCCACGGGTACAAGAACGCCATAACCGAGCACCTGCAGGATGCGACCGCCGTCGTCGATGCCTTTCACGTGGTCAAGCTCGCCACGACCTGTGTCGACGACGTGCGCCGCCGCGTCCAGCAAGACACTCTCGGGCACCGCGGCCGCAAGGGCGACCCCTTGAGCCTTTTTCATCTGGTGCTCTGACCTGCGGTGATGAGCATCCAGACTGCGGTGGTGATGGTGGTGAGGCGGTGCGGGCAGCCGCGGTAGCGGCGTAGGACTTGCCAGGCCTTCAACAGGGCGTTGGCGCGTTCGCCGCGGGCTCGCAGGCGGGCTTGGGCCGCGTTGACGGCTCTCTCGTTCGCCGAGAGGGTCCGGCGTTGGAAGTGGCCGGTCGTGCGGTGGCGGTGGACGGCGCGGATCGGGGTGGTGACTCCTGGCGCCGATGCCGGTGTATCCCTTGTCCGCGAGGACGAGCAGGCCCTGGGCGGTCAGGGGCGCCAGGGCGTCGGGGACGTGGTGCTGCCGGGCGGCGCGGACATCGTGGCAGGCGCCCGGGACCGCTGGGGAGCACCACACGAGGTCACCTCGCCCGGAGGCGAGGACCTGCACGTTCATGCCGTGGCGGTGTGTCTTGCCGCTGTAGTGGGCCCGGTCGGCGCCCTTGGGTCTGGTCCGCACGCGGTCGGTCCCCGGTCACGGTGCCGCCCCTGGATCAGGTAGGCCTTCGACCGTGCCCGCTCCAAGGCGTCGTCGAGGGTGGGGGCCATGCCGGCGAGCACCTCGCAGGCCTCCACGACGTACCGGTAGACCGTGGCGGTGCCGATACCGAAGCCGGCCGCCGGCGCGGTGTACGTGTGGTTGTCGTGGCTGGTGGGCCAGGACCAGCAGTGCTTGCCGGGCCGGTGACAGCCGCCGCCAGGTGCCCCGACGGGCACGATCCTGAGCCAGGGCGCGGGTCAGGACATCGTGGGCGGTGGTGGACACGGGCAGCCCGACGGGATAGACAAGCACAGCGAAGCTCCTGGCACAGCGACGATCTAGTCAATCCCCGCTCCTACCAGGAGCTTCGCCCCACCCCACGCCACCACGCCGCCCACCCAACACCCTGCCAGCCAAGATGGAAAAGGCTCCTGGCCGGCAGCCCGGCGGGCAGTCAGCCCTGGCGTCCCTTGAAGCGCGGGTTGAGCTTGTTGACGACATAGATCTTGCCGCGGCGACGGACGACCTGGGCGCCGGGCTGGTTCTTGAGGGACCGGATCGAGGCGCGAACCTTCATGGACAGCTCCTTGTGAGATAATGATTCTCACTAACGATAGCAGTCGAGAGAGGGAGTCAGCACGTGGAGCCGGTGGGCGTCATCGCAGTGGTCGGGGCGTGCAGGCCGGAGCGGCAGCACCACACCGTGGAGCTGGCCCGACGGACGGGACGGGCCCTGGTGCCCGCCGCGGAGCTGACCGACCACGCCGACCCGCTGCACCACGCCGTGCGCCTCGCCTCCTGGGCCGACGCAGGCGCCGGGGTCGTGGTCGAGGTCCCCGACGTGGCCCCGCCCACCGAGCTGGTCGGGACCTTCGCCGATGCCGAGGGCGGCACCCGGCTGGAGGGTCTGGTGTGCGTCGTCGACGCGGCCCACCTCGTCGCCGAGCTGGACCGTGACGACTACCTGCCGCCCCGCGACAACGACGCGGCGCCCCTCGCGCGCGCCCAGCTGACCGTCGGGCAGATCGAGCTCGCGTCCACCCTCGTGCTCGTCGGCTGGGAGTCCCTGCCCTCCGGCGAGCTCGCCGTCGTCAGGGCGCTCCTGAGCCACCTGAGCCCGCTCGCCCAGCTCCACCTGCACCGGCGTCCCTCCCCGCCGGTGGCGACCACCGAGCCGTATGCCGTGGCGCAGGCCCGGCCCGGCTGGGTGAGCCTGCTCAACGGCGACTTCGACCCCCAGCAGACCGACCCGGGGGTCAGCGCCTTCCGCTACGAGCAGGTCCGCCCCCTGCACCCGGGCCGGCTGATGGCGGTGCTCGACCGGATCGAGGGCGGGGAGCTCGGGGTGCTCGTCCGCTCGATCGGCTTCTGCCGCCTCGCGACCCGACCGCACGTCACGGCGCAGTGGGAGCACGTGGGCCGGATGTTCGCCCTCACCCCGTTGACCCGCGACGACCGCCTCGCGGACGACGAGGAGCTGCTCGCCATCGGCCAGGACATCGCTCTCGTGGGCCTGCGGCTGGACCGGGAGGGCCTCACCGCCGCCCTGGACGGCGCCGCGCTCACCGACGAGGAGCTGGCCGCCGGGCCGCTGTCGTGGGCCGCGCTGCCCGACCCCTTCCCCCGCTGGGAGCAGGTCTCGGACCACGCCGACTGACGCCGACCGGCCCGAGCGACGGGCGCGCGATCAGGGAGCACGAGGGGCCGGCGAGGGGCCGGGGCTGCGGCGCACCAGGACGAGGGCGACCACGACCAGGACGGCCACGCAGGCGAGCACCGCGAGCACCACCGCGGCCACGCTCGCGTGCCACCAGGCGACGGCGGCGACCGCGGCGACCACGGTGACCCAGACCGCGGCTCCCACCCGGCGCCCGTGCACCGCGAGGTCGGCATACACCAGCACCTGCACCAGGGCGAGCAGCACCCCGAGCGCGGTGAAGGCCCAGGCCAGCGGCGCCAGCTCGCCGACGAACCGCGCCCCGCCCACGACCCGCACGAGCAGGTCCCCGAGCCCCGCCGCGAGCGCCACCCCGATCGCACCGACGCCGGCCGTCAGCCCCAGCGCGGCCCGCAGCGCGGCGGGGCGCTCGGCCGGCCGGGCCATGCGCGGGTAGTACAGCGTCGCGAGGAACTGCGGCCCCCAGAAGGCGACCTTCTCCAGGAGCGCGCCCATCGTGTAGGTCCCGGACCGGCCGTCGGCGAGGTGGTGCCGCGCGAGCAGCACGTCGAGGCTGGACAGCACCAGCAGCCCGGCGGTGGGCGCGGACGCGGCCAGGGCCTCGCGGGCGCGGGCGATCCCGTCGGTCCAGGTGCGGTCGTATGCCGGAAGGGTCTCCCCATCGCCCGCCCGCGTGCGTCGCACCAGCGCGGCGCCGGCCAGGGCGAGGAGCACCCAGCCGCCGGCATACCAGCAGGTGACGCCCAGGACACCCTGGCCGAGCGAGGCGGTGACGAGCGCCGCGAGGACCTTGACCACCCCGGTCAGCAGCGCGAGCAGCCCCACCGCACCGAAGGCCTCACGGCCCTGCAGCAGCCCGATGGCCGCCGAGGTGAGGGTCAGGGGGACCGCGGAGGACGCGAGCACGAGGACCGGCCACGGGGAGTCCAGGTGCAGGGCGGGGGCGACCAGCCAGGCGCACCCGGCGAGCAGCAGCGCGGGTCCCCCGCCGAGGAGCAGCGCGGCGCCGAGCAGGGGTCGTGCGCCCGCGGCCGCACCACCCGCCACCCGCCGCGCCGTCACCAGCTGCAGGCCCACGCCGGGGACGGTCAGGATCGTGGACAGGTTGACCAGCGAGCCGACGGCGCCGAGGTCGGCGGGGGGCAGGACCCGCCCGAGCACGACGAAGAAGGCATAGCCGAGGAGCGCCCCCGCGAAGGTCCCCGCGAAGAGCACCGCCCCGGCCGGCACGGCACGACGCGCGCGCATGGGGCCTCCTGGAGATCGCGGCTGCTGGGCCCGGTCAGCGTGCCATAGTGCCTGCATGCCGCGCCGACAGCCGGAGCCGCTCGGGAGGGGACGGCGGACGACGGGTCCGCTCGGGTCGCCTGCGCCGCGGGCCGCCCTGGCCGGGTGCGCGACCGCGCTGCTGGTCACCGCGCTGTGGCTGTGGCCGGCGCTGGGTCGGGGGCAGCTGCTCCACCGCGACTTCGTGCAGGTGCCGCAGCCCGCGCTGGGGGTGACGGCCCTCGGGCTCGGCGACCAGGGCCCGCGGGGGGTGCCGCTGGACGCGGTGACCGCGCTGTTCGCCACCGTGGTGCCCACCGCCCTGCAGCAGCAGGTCATGCTGCTCGCGTCGCTGGCCCTGGCCGGCTGCGGGACGGCGGTGCTGCTGCGGCGGCACGGGACGGCGGCCACGGTCACGGCGGCGGCACTGACCTGCTGGCATCCCTACCCGGCGGAACGGCTGCTCCTCGGCCAGCCGCCGACCCTGCTCGCCTGGGCGATGGTGCCCTGGCTGGTGGCGGCGGTGCGTCTCGACACCTCACGGGCCCGTCGCCTCGGGGCCGTGCCGGCGGCTGCCCTCCCCGCCGCCCTGACGCCGTACGGCGGACTGCTCGCCCTCCTCACCGTGGCCCTGACCAGCGCGCTCACCCGCCGCGGGCGAGACCTCGGGGTCCTGCTCGGCCTCGGTGCCGCCTGGTGCCTGCCCTGGGTCGTGGCCGGGCTGCGCGGCTCCGCCGGGACGGGTGAGCGGGCGGGGGCGGCGGCCTTCGCGGTGCGGACGGGCGGTATGCCGGACCTGCTGGACGTCCTCACCGGCGGCGGGGTCTGGGCGCCGGGGGCCACCCTGGCCTCCCGCGCGGGCGCACCCGCCCTGGTCGCGAGCGCCCTCCTGATGGCCGCGGCGCTGGGGGTGCTGCTGCGGCCGCACCCGCGCTGGGGCCAGGGACGGACTGACGACGGGCAGTCGGGCGACCGGAGCGAGGTCGACCGGAGCGGCGCCGGGCGCGAGGGCGCGCAGGACCACCACCGGGACGGACCTGGCGTGCGCCTGCTGCTCGGGCTGGCGCTGCTCGGGCCGCCGTCGCTCGCGCTGCTCCTCGCGACCGGCCCGGGGCTCGCGCTGTGGGGCGCCGCCCAGGCCGTCCCCGGCGTCGGGATCCTGCGCGACACCCATCGCTGGCTCGGGGTGAGCGCCCTGGCCCTCGCCGTCCTGGTGGGGCTCGGGGTGGCTCGGGTCCCGGCCCTGACGTCCGCGGACCGGATCCGCCCCACCCGGCCCGGGACCGTGCTCCCGACATACCGGCTGCCGCAGGTGCTGCAGGCCACCGCGACCGTCGTGGTCCTGGCGCTGGCGGCGCTGTCCTGCCCGGACGCGCCCGCCCGGCTGCACCGGGTCTATCGCCCGGTGGCCTGGCCTGCGGGCTGGGACCAGGCGGTGGCGGCGATCGGGGACCGGACCACGCTGGTGCTGCCGTGGCAGCCCCTGCGACGCCAGGGCTGGGTGGGCCCGGAGCCCTTCCTGGACCCGCTGCCGCTGGCGCTGCCCGGCCGGGCGCTCAGCTCGCGCGACCTGGCCGTGCGCCGGGACGGGCGCACCCTGGTGGTCGGTCACGACGACCGGCGAGCCGCGGACGCCTGGCGGCGGGGCGACCTCGCGACGCTGCGCGCCCTCGGGGTGCAGGCGGTGGCGGTGTGGACGAGCACGCCCGGGGCCGTCGGCTCCCCGCCGCCCAGCGCCCGTCAGGTGCCCACGACCGGCCCGCTGCAGGTGTGGCTGCTGGACGGAGCGTCCGTCGGCCGAGCCCCTGGGGCGACGCCGTGAGACAGTGGGGGACGGGTGGCGCCCGGCGCCTTACCCTACCTACCGGTAGTAGCCACTCCGCCGTAGCCGCTCGACTCCCCGGCCCCGCCGAGACGAAGAGGTCCCCCATGTCGCAGACCACCGGACGCGCCTCCGCCGCCCTGATCACCGCCGTGTGCTGCCTGCTCGGGCTCGGCGCCGCCACCGTCGCCGTCAACGCGATCGCCTCGTCCGCGCCCAACGACGCCAAGGCCGGCACCTCCCAGGGCAACCAGCTGACGGCCGACGAGCTGATCAACTACGGCGGCTGACCGCCCGTCTCGCTGATCACCCCCTGGTCCCCCGTGCGCATCGCCGTCCTCAGCTGGCGTGACCTCACGCACCCGGAGGGCGGCGGCGCCGAGCGCTACGCCCACACGGTGTGCGCGGGCCTGGCTGCCCTGGGGCACGAGGTCACCCTGCTGTGCGCCGACCACGGCGGCGCCCCCCGACGCGAGCGGCACCCCGACGGCTACCGGATCCTGCGCCAGGGCGGCCGGCTCGGGGTCTATCCGCGCTCGCTGCTGCGGCTGCGGTCCCTGGAGCGGGCGCAGGGCCGCCTCGACGTGGTCGTCGACGTGCAGAACGGCCTGCCCTTCGCCGCCCGTCTCGCCACCCGCACCCCGGTCGTCGTCCTCGTGCACCACGTCCACCGCGAGCAGTGGCCGGTGGTCTTCGGGCGGGTCGTCGCGACGCTGGGCTGGTGGCTGGAGTCCCGGGTCAGCCCGAGGCTGTATGCCGGCTGCCAGTACGTCGCGGTCTCCGGGCGCACCCGCGACGAGCTCGCCGAGCTGGGCGTCCGCCCCGAGCACGTGTCGGTGATCCACAACGGCACCGAGCTGCCCCTCGACCTGGGCGAGCCGCGCGCGGCGGAGCCCCGCCTGGTCGTCCTGGGGCGCCTGGTCCCCCACAAGCGGGTCGAGCTGGCCGTCGACGTCGTGGTGGCGCTGCGCGAGCGGCTGCCCGGGCTGCGGCTGCACGTGATCGGTGACGGCTGGTGGCGCGACGAGATCGCCGCCCACGTGCAGGCCGTCGGCGCCGGGGACGCGGTCGCCCTGCTCGGGCACGTCGACGAGGAGACCAAGCACCGCGAGCTCGCGGCGGCATGGGTCTGCCTGGCCCCGAGCCTCAAGGAGGGCTGGGGCCTGAGCGTGATCGAGGCCGCCTCCCACGGCGTGCCCACCGTGGCCTTCCACGGCGCGGGCGGGCTGTCCGAGTCGGTGCTCGACGGCTTCACCGGGCTGCTGGCCCACGACCAGGCCGAGCTCGTCGCCCACACCGAGCGGCTGCTCACCGACGACGCGACCCGCGCCGAGACGTCCCGGGCCGCCCGCGCCCACGCCCGCCGCTTCTCCTGGGCCGACACGGTGCGCCGCTGGGACGGGCTGCTGCGGCACGTCGCCGCCGGTCTCGACCCCGTCGCCGAGGTCGACCAGGTCGTGGCGACCCCGGCGGACCCGGGCCGGCCGGGGTCCGCGACAGGGCCCGACCTGCCCGGGTCGGAGCAGCCGGGGTCGGACCGTCCCGGACCCGAGCGCCCCGGACCTGACCGCCCCGACGCCGCCGAGCGGGTGAGCGCATGACCGCTCCGGCCTGCTCCCCGGCGCCGGTGCCGGCCCACCGGCAGTCGACCCGGCCGCTGCCGCCGCTCGCGCCGGAGGGATCGCTGCGCCGGTCGGTGCAGCTCTTCCGGGCGTTCACGGTCGAGCAGACCGACCCGGCCTACTTCTACGGCCTGCTCGCCGTCGACTCGGTGCGCGAGGCCCGCCGCTGGTGCGCCCTCGACGGGGCGACCATGGTCGACGTGGGCGGCGGGCCCGGATATTTCGCCGACGCCTTCCGCGCGGCCGGGGTGCGCTACGCCGGGATCGACCCGGACGCCGGCGAGCTGGAGCGCCGCGGCGACGTCGCCGACGACACCCTGCGCGCGTCCGGGCTGGCGCTGCCGATCGCCGACGACGCGGTGGACCTGACCTACTCCAGCAATGTCCTCGAGCACGTCCCCGACCCCGAGCAGATGCTCGCCGAGATGGTGCGGATCACCCGCCCCGGCGGGACCGTCGTCGTGTCCTGGACGCCGTGGCTGTCGCCGTGGGGCGGGCACGAGACCTCGCCGTGGCACTACCTCGGAGGCCGGCGCGCCGCCGACCGCTATGCCCGCCGCCACGGACACCGACCCAAGAACGACTTCGGCGTCTCCCTGCACGCCTGCTCGATCGCGCGGACCCTGCGCTGGGTGCGGGCGCAGGAGCGGGCAGGGCGCGTCTGGACCGTCGAGGTCCTCCCGCGCTATCACCCCTCCTGGGCACGCTGGCTGATCCGGGTGCCCGTCGTGCGCGAGGTGCTGTCCTGGAACGCCGTCGTCGTGCTGCGGGTGCGATGAGCGGGTCCGACCCCCGAGCCGCGCAGGTCGTCTGGCGGGCACGCGTCCTCGCCGGGTGCCTGCTCCTCGCCGCCGTCGCCTTCCTGCAGGCCGGGGGGCGGGTCGCGCCGGACACCAAGCTCGACCTGACCGTCGACCCGGTGGCCTTCCTGCTGCGGTCGCTCCACGTCTGGGACGCGAGCCAGCTCGGCCAGCTGCAGAACCAGGCCTACGGCTACTGGTGGCCGATCGGACCGGTCCACGCCGTGCTGCGCACCCTGCTCGTCCCGGAGTGGGTGACGCAGCGCCTGTGGTGGACGATCGTGCTGATCACGGCCTTCCTGGGCTTCTGGCGGCTCGCGCGGGCGGTCGGGGTCGGCGGGCCCTGGTCGCGCTACCTCGGGGCGCTGCTCTACGCCCTCTCCCCGCGCATGCTCGCCGAGGTCGCGGTCACCTCCATCGAGGTGTGGCCCTATGCCGTGGCCCCCTGGGTGATCCTGCCGCTCGTCGACCCCCGCCCTCGGCGACCCTGGCAGCGGATCGTGCTGTCCGCCGCGGCCTTCGGGTGCGTGGGTGGCGTCAACGCCGTGGCCACGGGGGCGGTTCTCGTCATACCGACGCTGTGGTGGGTCACCCGGGCCCGGTCGCTGCGCGCCGCCCGCGACGGGCTGGCCTGGCTCGGCGCCTGCCTGCTCACCGGGGCCTGGTGGCTGGGGCCGCTGCTCGTCCTCGGCCGCTTCAGCCCGCCCTTCCTCGACTGGATCGAGAACGCCCCGGCGACCACGAGCACGGCGAGCGCCTTCAGCGCCCTGCAGGGCACGACCGCGTGGCTGACCTACCTGCGGGTCCCGAGCGGCCCCACCTGGCCCGCGGGCTGGCAGCTGGTCGCCAAGCCGCTGCTCGTCGCGGTGAGCACCGCCCCGGCAGTGGTCGGCCTCGTCGGGCTGGCGCTCCCGCGGCTGCGGGAGGGAGCCTGGTGGCGCCTGTGCGCGCTGACCGGGCTGGTGCTGCTGACCCTGGGCTTCGCCGGGCCCGCGCACGGACCACTGGTCGGGGTGGTGCAGGACCTGCTCGACGGGCCGCTGGCCG
Organism: Arsenicicoccus dermatophilus; assembly: GCF_022568795.1. Taxonomy (NCBI): domain Bacteria; kingdom Bacillati; phylum Actinomycetota; class Actinomycetes; order Micrococcales; family Intrasporangiaceae; genus Arsenicicoccus; species Arsenicicoccus dermatophilus. The sequence goes on from NZ_JAKZHU010000002.1 coordinate 46,519, forward strand.
CGTTGCGCAACATCCACAAGTTCGAGCTGGTGGTGCGGATCCCCCTGCTGATCGGGCTGGTCCACGCGCTGCACCGGCTCGGGGCCGTGACCTGGGCCGCTCCCTCCGGGCGCCGGTCGCTCGCCGGCCTGCTGCCCCGCCCGGTCGCCGGGGTGCTCGCCGGGGCCCTGGTGGTCGCCGCCGCCGGCCCGGCGTTCGCGACCACGCTGCCGCGCCAGGGCACCTTCACGCAGGTGCCGGACTACTGGCGTGACGCCGCCCGCTGGCTCGACGCGCAGCCCGGCCCGGGCAGCGTCCTGGTGGTGCCGGCCGCGCCCTTCGCCGAGCTGACCTGGGGTGCGCCCCGCGACGAACCCCTCCAGGCGCTGATGCGCCGCCCCTTCGCCGTGCGCGACGCGGTGCCGCTCGGGTCGGCAGGAGCCACCCGGCTGCTCGACGAGGTCGAGCGCTCGCTGCGCACCGGCGTCGCCGTCCCCGGCCTGCGAACCGCCCTCGCCGACGCGGGGATCCGTTATCTCGTGGTGCGCGGTGACCTGCGCGCCGCGGCCCGGTCGGCGCCGCCGCTCGCCGTCCACCAGGCCCTCGCCGACGCGGGGATCCCCCGGGCGCGCGCCTTCGGACCGGCCTCGGGCAGCACCCTGGAGACCCCGGACCTGACCCTGGACGAGCGCACCCTGCTGCCCTATCCGAGCGTCGAGGTGTATGACGTGGGCCCCGTCGAGCAGGCGCGTCTGATCCCCGTGGCGGCCCTGCGGTCGGTCACCGGCGGACCCGAGGACCTGCCCTACCTGGCGCGGGCGCTGCCCGCCCGGGTCGGGGTGCTCGGGCACGACGTCGACACGCTGCTGGGCGGCGCGACCGGGGGCGCCGTGCGGGCGGCCCTGCCGGGCGGGCGGCTGCGCGAGGTGCTGACCGACGGCAACCAGGAGCGCGAGGTGAGCTTCGGCCGGGCCTCGGACAACCGCTCGCCGGTGCTGGCTGCAGACGACCCGGGCACCACCGGGCGCCGGGTGCGGGACTACCTCGTGGACCCCCGGGCGCGGCGGACCGTGCTGCGCTGGGAGGGCGTCGCGGGGGTCGCCGCGTCGAGCTCCACCGCCGACGCCGGGTCGCTGCTGCACGCGAGCGTCGGTGACGGTCCGGCCGCGGCCCTGGACGGCGACCCCGCGACCCGCTGGCGCTCCGGGGTCGACCTGCCCGGTGCCCGGCCCTGGCTGGAGATCAGGCTCGACCGGCCGCGGGACCTGCGGGGCACCACGGTGACCCTGGCCCGGCCCGCGCCGGGGGCCGCGCTGCCGACCACCCTCGAGACGCAGACCGACTCCGGGACCGCCGCGACCCTCGTGCCCTTCGCGCGGCCGATGGATCCCCTCACGCTGCAGCTGCCCCCGGGCCCGACCACCCGGCTGCGGGTCCGGCTGCGCACCCTCGGCCCCGGCGCCGACGCCGGCCTGGCGATCACCCAGCTCACCGTCCCCGGGATCCTGCCCGTGCCTCGGCTGCAGCTGCCGGGCACGCCCTCCGGCACCCCCGACGTGGTCAGCCTGCGCCGTCAGGAGCCCGGCCGCGACGGCTGCCTGCGCCAGGGAGGTCGCCCGCTGTGCGCCGCCGGGCTGATCGTGGCGGGCGAGGAGCAGGTCGGGCTGTTCCGCGGGTTCACCACTGCCGCGCCGCGCCGCTACGCCTGGTCCGGGACCGTCCGCCCGCGCGCCACGCCGCAGGCCGCCGCGCTGCTCGAGCCCCCGGTCGGCGTGCGCGCCACCGCCACGTCCAGCCGGGTGCCCTCGCTGCTCGGCCGGCCCGGGGCCGTCGTGGACGGCGACCTGGGCACCGGGTGGGTCGCGTCGGCCGAGGACCCCGCGCCCACCCTGACCCTGCGGCTGCCGACCCGCCGCCGGATCGGCGGGCTGGTGCTGCGCGTGGACCAGCACCTCGCCGCCGCCCGGCCCACCCGGGTCACCGTGCGGCTCGGCGGCCGCGCTCTGGACCGCACCGTCGGCCCGGACGGCACGGTCCGGCTGCCCCCCACCGTCACCGACCGGGTGGACCTGGTCCTGCGCGAGCGTGAGGTGGTCCGCTCGGTCGAGGCCGCCACCGGCATCGTGCAGCACCTGCCCGCCGGGGTCTCCGAGGTGCAGCTCCTCGGCGCCCAGGACCTGGTCCGCGGGGCCCTGCGCACCGCCCCCGTGGGCGCGGCCTGCGGGTCCGGACCCACGCTCACCGTCGACGGCATCCCCCAGCCCACCCGCCTGGTCGGCACCGTCGGCGACCTGCTCGCCGGGCGGGCGGTGCGCTGGATCGGCTGCGGGAACGCGACGCTCGCGCTCGGAGCGGGCGACCACCGCGTCGACGCCCCGGCCGCGGCGGCCTGGCAGCCGGAGTCCCTGCAGCTCGTGGCCACCGACGCCGCGGTGGCTGCGGCGCCTGCCTCCGGCATACCGCTGCAGGACGGCCGCTATCGGCTGCCCGCGCGCTCCACCCCCGCGGTCCTCGCGCTCCCGCACAACGCCAACGACGGCTGGGTCGCCGTCGACGGGTCCGGCGCCCCGCTGCAGCCGGTGCGCCTGGACGGGCGGGCGCAGGGGTGGCTGGTGCCGGCGGGCGAGGCGACCTGGGTCCGCGAGAGCTATGCCCCGCAGCAGCCCTATGCCTTCGCCCTCGCGGCCGGGCTCCTGCTCCTGGCGGGTCTGCTCGTGCTGGCGGTCCGGATCCTGCGCCACCCCCGCGAGGGCTCGGCACCGCTGCCCGCGGCCTCCTGGGCGGGGCCTGCGGTCGCCGTGCTGGCGGTCCCGGCGCTGGGTCTGGCCTGGGGTCTCACCGGTATGACGGCCGCCTGCGGCGGCATCCTCCTCGGGGGCGCCTGCGGGTGGCTCGCCCGCCGACGCGCGGCCGGGCAGCCGGCGGTCCCGCCCGCACGGTGGGCGTGGCCGGCCGCGCTCCTCACGACCCTGCCGGCCCTGCTCGCGGGCTGCGCGGGTGCGGCGGCGGTGGCCCTGGTGTGCGCGCAGCCGTGGGGCGCGGGCGGGGCGGCTCTGCGGTCCTGGTGGGTGCAGGCGCTGGTGCTGGGCGGGTTCGCCCTGGCCGTGGCGCGCTCCTGCCCCGACCCCGCGCGGGGCCGGGGCAGGAGCGACGACGTCAGCGCCCGGTGAACGTGCGGTCCAGGGTCACGCCCTTGGTCGCGCGGTAGGGCAGCGCGGCATACTCCGGAACGGTCGCCGCGGCGCCGATCGTGAGCAGGTAGGGACGCATCAGCATGGTGCCGTCCCGGCCGACGCCCACCTGGCCCGCCCTGACGCCCCTCGGGTGGGCGGGGGACAGGTGGTAGACGTCGTACCGCACCGGGCTGCCGTCGCGGTCCGTCACCGCCACCGGCACCACGGCCGTGTCGCCCCGCACGCCCACCACCTCGGTGCTCGCGTCACCGTTGCGCCCCGGCCACGCGGACGGCGTGGACACGCGGTCCGCGGAGATCACGGACACGTTGCCGTCGTCGCAGCACCCGTGCCACAGAGCCAGGTGGTGGTTACCGAGCCAGGTCTGGACGTGAGGCACCTGGTACTCCACCGCAGGCTGGCCCTGGGCGTCCACCGGGAAGGTCTCCTGGGCGATGGTGCGCATCCCCCTGCCGGTCACCGAGCCGACCCGCACCGACCGGGTGCCCCGGCCGTCGTGGTTGACGTCGGGCGAGAGGACGGTGACCGCGAGCCGGGTGCCGTCGGGCGAGATCCGTGCCGAGGCGACGTACGGCATGACGGTGTTGACCCGGCCGTCCTTGATGCGGAGCAGCGTGCTGGAGTACGGACCTCCCTGCCGGCTGACCGCCCACACCGTGCCGTCCGGCGCGATGCCGGCGTCCGTGAACGGGTTGTTGGCGCCCTTCATGACGGCGGTCGCGAGGGTCCGGGTCACGACCCCGGTGCGCCGGTCGACGAGCTGCAGCCGGGCGGTGCGACCGGTGTGGGTCGCGGCGAGGTAGGACGTGGTCACGCTCGGGCGGACAGCGGCGGCAGCGGGTGCGGCGGGTGCGGCAACGGCTGCCGGGGAGCCGAGGACGCCTCCGGCGGTCAGGGCTGCGGCGGCGATCAGGGTGCGGGACATGGGTGCTCCTCCAGGTCTGGCGCCCTCCCCCTGGTGGGCGTCCGCCATCAGCATGTATGCCGAGAAGCCCCTCGCACCAGGCCCATCTTGCAGATGCCCCGGGCGGGTGGGGCCCGGTGTGGCCCGCGGCGACCCGGGGGCTAGCCGACACGCCCTGCCGATGACCAGGCGGACCCGTTGTCGCCCGTCGAGGCGCTGTCGGAGCTGCCCGGCGCGGCGGGCGCGGCGGGCACGGCCAGGTCGCGCCGGCGGGCCCACCGCAGGATCGGCCGCTCCAGCCAGCGGTGGCTCGCCCACGCCACCGGCAGCGTGACCGCCACCGTGAGGACCCACAGCAGCGGCCCGTCCCCCGAGAACGGCCGGTGCCCGAGGGCCCGCTGCACCAGCCCGAGCACGACCAGGTGATAGCAGAAGACGCCGTACGACACGTCGCCCAGCAGCTGCGCGACCCGCCCGCCCAGCACCGACACCACGCCCCCGGGCTGCTCCCGCCCCGGAGCCACGCAGGGCAGCACGGCCAGCACCCCGAGCACCGTGTAGCCCGTCGTCTTGACCACGGCCTCCATCGCGGTCGCCGGGGTCAGCCCGAGGGGACCGGCCACCAGCGTCGACAGCAGCAGGTAGGTGGCCCCCGCCAGCGCCCACACGGTCCCCGGGTGCGCAGCCAGCTCGTCGACGCCGGTGCGGGGCAGGACGCCCGCGAGGCGTGCCTCTCGCCATACGGCCAGCGCCATCCCGGCCCCGAACCAGCCGACGTAGCCCGGGAGCCAGAGGTTGGGCGTCCCGCTCAGGCGGTCGTGGGTGAGCACGGTCCACACCACTGCCACCAGCGGGGTCGCCGCCAGCGCGAGCAGGATCCGCCGCACCGACCCGAGCCGCGCGAGCAGCAGGACCGCGAGCGGCAGCACGAGGTAGAAGGCGCCCTCCGTCGCCAGGCTCCACATCTGGGTCAGCCCGGGGACGGACGGCTGCGGCGAGTAGACCTGGGTCAGGGTGGCGATGCGCAGGTAGGGCGCGCGGCCCAGACCGGCGGGCAGCAGCAGGGCGGAGGCCAGCACCGCGAGCCAGGCCGCGGGCAGCACCCGCAGCAGCCGGTGGCGGGCATAGCTGCGCCAGTCCCGGGCCCGGGCGGTGTCGGCGACCGACGCCGCCCCGACCCACGTGCGGGCGTGGGGGCGGGTCAGCAGCAGCCCGGACACCACGAAGAAGATCGGCACCCCCGCGTCCAGGCGCGCCAGGAGCCCGCCGTACGGCCCGCGCATCGCGTCACCGCTCGCGAACGCGACGTGGGTGGTCAGCACCATGAGCGCGCCGAGCGCCCGCATCCCGTCGAGGGCGGGCAGGCGCGTGGGGCGGGGTGCGATCACGACCGCGAGAGTAGGCTGTCCTCGCCACCGCCGCACGGTGATCGGTGCACGCGGGGTGCCCCGGAGGGACGGGGACGGTCTGCGCTGCTAGCGTCTGCGAGACTGCCACGTCTACCTACAGGTAGGCTCCGCGCCCCCGTGCGAGCACATCCCCTCGTCACGACACCGCCGCCGTTCCCGAGCAGGAGTCCTCCCATGCGTCGCATCCTCGGCGGTCTCGCCGTGTTCCTGGGCATCGTCGCCCTCGTCATCGGCCTCAACGCCGACGGCATCTACCACCGGCTCGCCAAGGTGCCGCTCGACATGAAGACCAAGCCCGTCTCCGAGGGCACCGGCGTCTCCATCCTCAGCGTCACCCGCCCGGAGGGCTCCACCACGCTCAAGGTCGAGCAGCTCACCGACCAGAAGGTCACCAACACCCGCAACATCGTCGGCATCCCCGGCAAGGTGCCCGACGACAAGCGCGACTCCACGGCCTACTGGCAGGTGGGCTTCCAGACCGGCATCACCGGCGGACCGTGGCTCGACCGCAGCGAGGACGGCGTCTCCATCGACCGCACCACGGGCATGGCGACCAACTGCTGCGGCGACTACGCCAGCACCGCCGGCAGCAACGGCACCATGCGGCGCGCCGAGATCGCCCACGAGGGGCTGTTCTTCAAGTTCCCGTTCAACGCGCAGCGCCGCACCTATCCCTTCTGGGACGCGCAGCTGCGGCGGGCCGTGGACGCGGAGTTCGTGCGCACCGACACGCTGCAGGGGCTGGACGTCTACGTCTACGAGCAGCGCATCCCGGCCACGCGCCTGCCCGGAACCCGGCCGGTGCCCCGCTCGTGGTACGGCTCGACCGAGCCCGGGGACACCCCGTCCTCCGTGGACTACGCCAACACCCGCACCTTCTGGGTCGAGCCCGCGACCGGCGTGATCATCAAGGGTCAGGAGCAGATCGACCGGCGGCTCGTCTCCGACCTCGGCTCGCTCACGCTGGTCAAGGGCACGATCGGGTATGACGGCGCGACGCAGCGCGCGTATGCCGACGAGTACGGCCCCAAGGCCCGCCAGATCGGCTTCGTCCGCGACCTGCTCGGGCCGATCGGGGTGGTCACCGGGGTGCTGCTGACGGTGCTCGGGCTGGCGCTGATCTGGCGCCAGGGTCGGCCGCGGCGGGCTCAGCACCGCGAGTCCGCGCCGACCGCGACGCTGGACGTGATCGGCGCGAGCCGCGCCTGAGCCGACGTCCCCGTCTGACCCCACCGCGTCCGTCTCAGCCCAGCGCGTCCGTCCGTGACCCGGCCACGGACCACCACGGGCACGGACCACCGCTGCCACAGACCACCCGCTGCCACCCGAGCCGACCGGCGCGTGGGGGCGGGCCGACGCCCCGGACGTGCGACGGAGCCCGGCACCCGAGACTCGGGTGCCGGGCTCCGGCCGTGCTGCGAGGAGGTCAGCCCTGCGGGTGCACCGCGATCACCGGAGCGCCTGCGGCGACCTCGCCGTGGGCGGCCTGCTCGACGGCGCCGTGCGCGAAGGCGTTGGTGACGAGCACCGGCGTGATCAGCGAGTAGCCCGCCTCCTCGATCACCCCGCGATCGACGGTCACGAGCGGGGTGCCCGCCGCCACGACGTCGCCCGCCGTGACGTGCACGTCGAAGCCGCGACCGTCGAGGTTGACGGTGTCGATGCCCACGTGGATGAGCAGCTCCACGCCGTTGTCCAACGCGAGCCCGAAGGCGTGGCCGGTGGACTGGGCCACCACGACCTTGCCCGCGGCGGGGGCGCAGACGGTGTCGGCCGAGGGCCGTATGCCGACGCCAGGTCCCACCAGGCCGGCGCTGAACACCTTGTCGGGGACCTCCGCCAGGGGCACGACGGTGCCGGCGACGGGGGAGCCGATCTCGATCACGCCGTCCGCCCGCGGGGCCGGCGCGGCGAAGCCGCCGCTCGCCGGGGTGGAGACGGGCGAGGTGGTGGCCGGGGCGGCGTCCGTGGAGCGTCCGGCGAGGGTCGCGCCGGCGGCGATCCCGCCGGTGGTGTCACCCGCCACCGCCTGGCCGCCCGCGGAGCCCGCGGCGGAGACGGGGGTGGCGGCGTGCGCCATACGGTCGTCGGTGCGCAGGGTCACGGTCTCGTCGGCGACCGGGTCCTGCTCGGGGATCGCGGTGTCCGTGGCGACCGCGGCGTTGGCGCGGGCGGCGAGCTTCTGCTCCTCGGTGCGGTAGTCGCCGATGATGACGAGCATCATCGAGGTCACGAAGGCCGCGAGGACGCCCGCGGCATACAGCAGGATGTTGCTGTCGAAGGCCGGGATCGTGAGCAGCGAGGTGAAGACGAAGGCCTTGGTGGTGACGCCGCCGCCGAGACCGATGATCAGACCACCGACGAGGCAGCCGACGAGCATGCGGGGATAGATCCGCTTGAACCGCAGGTGGATGCCGTAGAGCGAGGGCTCGGAGATGCCACCGAGCAGACCGGCCGCGAGGGCGCCGGTGGCCGTCTGGCGCATGGCCACGTCACGGTCCTTGATGGCGTGGTAGAGCACACCGGCGGTGGCGCCGAAGCACGCGAAGTTCCACGCACCCATGGGGCCCTGGATGAAGTCGTGGCCGAGGGTCTGGATGTTGAGCAGCATGATCGCGTTGATCGGCCAGTGCAGTCCGAGCGGCACCATGAAGGGATAGGCCAGCGGGATCACGATGGCGAAGATCAAGGGGCTGATGTCGTTGATGGCGCTGAGGAAGTTGCCGAGCGCAGCGCCGACATACACCCCGATGGGGCCGATGAGGAAGGCCGTCAGCGGGATCATGATCAGCATCGCCAGGAAGGGCACGAAGATCAGGTGCAGGTTGGGCGGGACGACCCGCTTGAGCAGCTTGTACAGCGGGCCGAGCACCGCAGCCATGAGCAGCGGCGGGAACACCGTCGAGCCGTAGCCGAAGATCGTCAGCGGCAGACCCCACACGTCGTAGATCTTGATGTCGCTGCCGAGGAAGTGCGCGGTGCGCGCGTGGTCACCGAGGGCCTGGAAGCCCGGCAGCATCAGCACGCCCATGATCGCGAACCCCACCCAGGGGTCGGCGTCGAGCTTCTTGGAGGCGTTGTAGGCCACCATCAGGGGCAGGAAGTAGAACACGCCCTGCCACAGCAGGTTGACCGCCGCCCAGCCGCCCTTGAGGGAGACGCGCGGGTCGGCCCAGTTGTCGATGGCGCCGATGGTCGACATCAGCGCCATGAAGGTGATGAACAGCGAGGCGCCCAGCAGCGCGCCCATGATCGGGCGGAAGGAGTCGCTGAGGAACTCGAAGAAGTTGTCCAGCCAGGCGCGGCTGCCGCGGGGGCCGCCGGCGCGCAGCTGGGCCTTGAGCTCGTCGTCGGTGCTGGCCTGGCCCGCGCCCTGCTTCTGCATGTCGGGCAGCGCCTGGATCGCGTTGTAGACGTCCTGCACACCGCCGCCGATGACCACCTGATAGCGCTCGCCGGACTGCGGGACGGCACCCATGACGCCGGGGATGGCCTCCACCGCGGGGGTGTCGATGCCGGAGGCGTCACGCAGCTGGAAGCGCAGCCGCGTGGCGCAGTGGGTGAGACTGACGATGTTGGACGGACCGCCGACTGCGTCGACGATCGAGCGTGCTGGGCTCGCGGCCATGTGATGCCTTCTGGTTGCAGGTGCTGGGCGGGGGGTCTGTTTCATTGTCGGGCCGCCGGGGCGCGATACCGCGCTGCGACGCTGCCCGGGTGAGTCCGCCTGATGCTGCGAATTCTACCGACGACGTCCGTTCGGACGTGATGGGGGCCACGCGCCGCACCCGGGTCGCCCCGGACGTCCTCCACCACCGTGAGCGGATCCGTTGGGGCAGCGAGACACTCGCAGCGCCGTCGGCAGGGTCGACATCCGCGCCACCCGCCCGGGCACCACGGGCGGTCCCGGTGACGCCACGCTGAGCCTCCGAATCCCTACGCGTGGGTGCTGAATTCACCAACGGCGTCGCCGGGGTGGTTGGGTGGCCGCATGACTAGCCCCCTGGCTCGTGCCCGCTGCGCCGCCGTCGTCGCAGCCGTGGCCTTCCTCCCCTGTGCGGCCCCGGCCGCAGCCGCCCCCGCCACCGTTCCTGCAGCCGTCCCCGCGGACGGCACCCCCCTCCCGGTCTGGACCACTGCTGTTCCCGAGCCGTCCCCCTCCCTGACCACGCCGTCGTACACATCGACCCCGTCGCCGACGGCGACCCCCGGCAAGGCCGACCCGACCGCGCTGGACGAGCAGGACGAGGTGGCGCAGTGGTTCCGCACCCGCTACCAGCCGGCCTTGACCGTGCCGGTGGGCTTCACCGGGGACGCCCGCGGCTGCCGCCCGGGCGGCTTCAGCCCGGACGCGCTGGCGGCGATGGACAAGCAGGTCAACGCCGTTCGTGAGCTGGTGGGCCTGGACGCGGTGCCGGTGCGCGCCGACGCCACCCAGCAGCAGTCGGCCCTGATGATGGAGGCCAACGAGACCATCAGCCACACGCCGTCGTCGTCGTGGCGGTGCTTCTCCCAGGGCGGGGCAGCCGCCGCCGGCCGCTCCAACCTGGCTCTGGGCTGGCCCTCGCAGACGGCGGGCAGCGCCGTCTCCCAGTACCTCTCGGACAGCGACGCCTACAACACCTTCGTCGGCCACCGGCGCTGGCTGTTCCACCCCTCGACCCCGGCCTTCCTCGTGGGCCAGACCGCCAAGGCCAACGCCTGGCAGGTCATGGGCGGCACGCCCCGCCCCGACGCGACCACCCCCGCCACGATCGCCTGGCCGCGGGCGGGCTGGTTCCCGACGCAGCTGGAGCCCGAGGGCCGCTGGTCGCTCACGGTCAACGACATCAACGCCACCTTCACCCAGCCCTCGGTGCGGATCACCAAGGGCGGCAAGGCCCTTCCCGCCCCGCGGGTCTACCCGGCGCAGCCGGGCTTCGGCATGCCCACGCTGGTCTGGCAGATGCCCCGGGGCGGCGCTGGCGACGGGGACTACGAGGTGACCGTCACCGGCGTGACCCGCCCGGGGCAGGCGCCGACCACGGTGACCTACACGACGCGGCTGTTCACGGTGCGCTGACGCGCGAGGAGGTATGCCGGGAAGGGGCGCGCACGCACCGCTTCCCGGCACACCGCTCAGCACTGGTCGGCCTCCGCAGAGGCCGCTCAGCCGCTCCCCGCCGGGGCACGCAGGGTGACCTGCTCGTCGGCGGCCAGGGACAGCAGGTCCTCGTCGTGGCTGATGAGCAGGGTCACCGCTCCGCCCGCCGCGACCTGGCGGATCTGGTCCGCGATCGAGGTCAGGTGCCGGCGGTCGACCCCGGAGCTGGGCTCGTCGAAGATCACCACCGGCCGCCCGCTCAGGCGCGCGGCCGCGACGACCAGACGCTGCTGCTGACCGCCCGAGAGGGACAGCGGATGGCGCTCCTCCAGCCTGGCCAGACCCAGCTCCGACAGGAGGCCGGCGGCGTCCGAGGCGGTGGTCGGGCCCAGCCCGGCGAGGTCGAGCTCGCGCCGCACGCTCTCGGTGAAGAGCTGCCGCTGCACGTCCTGCATCACCAGGGCGCAGGCACGCCGGCGGGCACGAGGCCGCAGCACCCTCCCGTCCAGACGGACCTGCCCCGTGGCCCGGCGCAGCCCGGCGACGACCCGGGTCAGCGTCGTCTTGCCGACGCCGTTGCCGCCGCGGATGGCGGTCACCTGCCCCCGGGGCAGCGTCAACCGCCGCAGGTCGAGGATCGTGCGCCCGCCGGCTCGGCATACGACCTCTCGCAGCTCCAGCGCGCCGTCCGGCACGACGGACACGTCGACCCCGTCCGCGACGGCGGGGCCGGCGGCCGGTCGCGTCGGGAGCTCGGCCGCAGCGACGTCACCCCGCAGCCCCATCCGTCGCAGCTCGTCGTCCGAGGTGGCGGCGAAGGTCTGTGCGTCCCACTCTGCCGAGATCACCCCGTCGGCGAGGACGACGACGCGGTCGAGGAGGTCGGCGAGGTAGCGCAGCCGGTGCTCGGCGATCACGATCGTCATGCCCGCGTCCTTGCACCGCCGCAGGGTCTCCTGCAGGCGCTCGACGGCCGCCGCCGACAGGTTGGAGCTCGGCTCGTCCAGGAGCAGCACGCCGGGTCGGTGCGCCGTCGAGGCCGCGATCGCCACCTGCTGCTGCTGGCCGCCGGACAGCCTGGTGAGGGGCACCTGCAGACCCATGTGCCGCTCGAGGTGGGCCAGCTGCTCGGCCACCTCCCGCCGGGTCTGCTCGCGCGGACACCCGAAGTTCTCCATGGCGAAGGCGATCTCCTCGCCGATGGTGTCGGTGAAGAACTGTCGCCGCGGGTGCTGCTGGACTGTCCCGGTGCGGCGTCCGATCACGTCGAGGTCCACGGTGGTGGTCACGAGACCGTCCACGCGGACCTGTCCGGTCAGCCGTCCGCCGTCGTAGAAGTGCGGCGCCAGGCCGTTGATCAGTCGCAGCACCGTCGACTTCCCGCACCCGCTGGCCCCGCAGAGCACCACGCACTCGCCTGCGGCCACCTGCAGTCGCAGCCCGGTCACCGCGTCCTGGTCGGCGTGCGGATAGCGCCAGCCGACGTCGTCGAGGGTCAGCACCGGCCCCACCACAGACCTGCGGTGACCAGCCCCACCGTCCCCAGCGCCCAGGCGGCGTCGACCCGCGTGAACCGGGGTGGGTGCAACGGCACGGGGTCGGTGCGCGAGCCGAGCCCGCGCAGGAGCGCCGCGGACGACAGGTCATCGCCGGCGCGCAGGCTGGCGGCGATCATCGGCACCATGAATCTCTCGATCATCAGCATCGGGTGGCGCAGGACGGCGCCCGGACCGGCGAGCCCCCTCAGGCGCAGGGCATCGCCGACGGCGCTCGCCTCGACGAGCACGACCGGGACGAAGCGCACCATCACCACGAGCGGCACGGCGACGGTGCGGGGCACCCGCACGGCGCGCAGGGCGGCGTGCAGCGCCGTCGGTGAGGTGGTCGCGAACAGGTGCGCGGCGACCGCGACGGCCACGCCGTAGCGCGCGACGTAGTCCAGCGGCATCACGACCGTCGCCGCGACGGCGGGCGAGGAGAACGGGAGGAGCGCCCGGGCCGTGGCCCAGGCGCCGAGCACCACGGCCACGGACCAGGCGGCGCGTCTCCACGCGTGGACGGAGACGGCCAGGGCCACGGCGAGCACCAGCGCGGGGAGCACGAGCCGGGCACCGTAGGGCCCGAGCACACCGGCACCCACCAGGAGGACCAGCAGCATCGTCGTGCGCGGGTCCAGCCCCGGCCGTATGCCGGTGGCCGACACCGGATCGCCGCTCACGCGAGCCCGGCTCGCACGAAGTGCTTGCGCAGCACCGCCGCCCCCAGCAGACCGCCCAGCAGACCGGCGACCAGGCAGGCCACCGCCAGCGCGAGCATCATCGGGACGGTGAACACCTGCTCGGCGGCGCGGACGTAGTCGGCCCCCATCGACTGCCAGGCGGCGCTGCGGAAGTAGCTCTCCCGGTCGACCAGCATCGGCAGGAAGGGCACGAAGGCCGTCAGCCCGAAGACCGTGCAGGCACCGATCCCCGAGGCCCGCGACGCGTACCTGCCTGACCGCGCGACGAGCTCGGCGCCGAGGCCGACGACCGGGGCGGCGAGCGCGCCGACCAGGGCCCCGCCGTGCAGGAGGAAGGCCAGGGCGAGGATCACCGAGAGCAGGAGCACCATGCCGGCCCGGCGGACACGCGCGTAGAAGAGCATGAAGGTGATCCCGTTGACGAGCACGGTGACCAGCACGCTGATCATCCAGGCCAGGGGGCCGAAGACCCCGATCATGCCGAGCAGGTAGGTGATGACAACGTAGATCGCGCCGAAGATCGCCACCGTGATGAGGTCGCGAGCTGCGAGTCCTGCCCGCTCGTCGACCCGTGATGCCCCTCCGGGCGGCGACGCCTCCTCGCCCTTGGCGTCGTCGCGGGGTGCACAGTTCGTCTCGGACATTCGATGGCCTTCCTGGGAGGTGGGTGGTCTGTGGTCGAGGGGTCGGTCGTCGTTCAGCGGTCGCGCAGCACGCGCAGGCCCCGCACCAGAGCACGCGCGGTCGTTCCTGCGTGCTCGCCGGAGAGGAGGGTGAAGTGGTCGCCTGGCGCACTCTCTGCGGCGACGTCCCCGATCAGGACGTCCCGCCACATGTCCAGTGCCCGCTCGTGGGCTCCCGGCAGGAAGCCGCGGGGGTCCTCGGGCTGGACGATGACGGCATCCGCCACGAGGGCGTCGATGCTCGGGACGCCGGCGCGCATCGTGTGGTGATACCGGCGCCAGCGTCGGCGCAGCTCGTCCACGGACCAGGACCCTCCGGAGGGCAGGACGTCTCGATAGGCGCACCACCGCTCGGCGTCCGGCATCTGCCCGAGACGCTCGAGCAGGGCCGGCCGGGACGAGGCGCTCAGGGTGCTCCCGTCCTCGGCCGCGACGTGCTCGAGGAGCTGTGCCAGCGAGCACCGGAACTCCAGCAGCCGCTCCGGCTCACCACCCATCGAGGCGACGAACATCACCTCGGCGAGTCGCTCCCCCAGGCCCGGTGGCACCGGATGAGGGTCGACGAGCCCGAGCGGACGGACCTCGGCCCCTCCCTCGACCAGGTGTCGGGCCGTCTCCATGGCCACGAGGGCGCCGAAGCTGTAACCGATGAGGCAGTACTCCGTGGCCTCCAGGTCCTGCAGCTCACGCGCCGTCTCGGCCCCCAGCTGCTGGACGATCTTCCCGGGGTCCGTCTCGCAGAACCGGTCGTCATCGGGAGCCAGGGCTGCCCACCAGGAGGACGGCTCTCCGAGCAGGTCCGTCACGTCGCCGTGACCCACCAGCGCCGAGACCAGGTGGGTCACGGAGTCGACCGCGGCCATGGAGTCCGAGAAGACCACCGTGGCCAGCGGTCCGTGCTCCGGCCGAGCGGACAGGGGCACCAGGGTGACCCGTCGGTCGGGCTGGTCCCGCACCTCCGCCTCGTCACCCAGGGCCGCCAGGGCCACCGCCGCCCGGGCGATGTCGGGGGAGCTGAGCGTGATGCGCAGGAGGGCTTCGAAGGAGACGCTCTCCGGGTCGGGGACCTGGTCTCGCAGCCGTCCCGCGACCGCCGCCGCCGAGACCGAGCTCCCTCCCAGGTCGTAGGGGTTCGCGGCCCACCCGGGATCGGCGTCGAGCTCGAGGAGATCCCGCCAGGCCGTGGCCAGGATCCCGGCCCAGCGCTGCGCGGGAGGCGACAGCTCGGGCAGCACCGCCGGTGAGGTGCTCGCGCCGTCCTGCCCCGGATGGTCCGCGGAGGTGGCGATCTCGGCGAGTGCCCGTCGGTCGACCTTCTGGTTCGCCGTCAGGGGCAGCCGCGGCAGGTGGTGGACGGCGACGGGGACCATGACGGCGGGGAGCCGGGTGCGTGCGACGGCCAGGATGTCGCCGTCCGCCTGCCGGTGGTCCTGGCTCTGGGCCTGCGCCGGGTCCGCGTCGCCGTCCGGGCCCACGACGAAGGCGTGCAGCGACCGGGCAGCGCCTTCGCCCGCAGCGACGACGGCCACGTGGCCCACCCGCGGGTCCTCGGCCAGAACGCTCTCGATGTCCCCCAGCTCGATGCGATGTCCCCGGATCTTGACCTGGTCGTCGAGCCGCCCGAGGATCGCGATCTCCCCGCCCACCAGGTAGTGGCCGAGGTCACCCGTTCGATAGACGCGGCCCAGTCGGTGGTCCTCCACGAAGCCCTTCCGGGTCTGCTCGTCGTCGTCATACCCCTCCGCGAGACCGCTGCCCAGGATCACGATCTCGCCGGGGACACCCACCGGGCGGTCCCGTCCTGCCATGTCCAGGACCGCGAGTCTCTGGTTGGCCAGGGGATAGCCGTAGGGCACCTCGCGGTCGGCCGGGTCCTCGGGCCCGACGGGGTGCGCGATCGACCAGATCGCCGCCTCGGTGGCTCCTCCCATGGCGATGACGCGAACGCCGGGGAAGGTCTCCTGCAGACCCTGCGGAAGCTCGCGGGGGATCCGGTCGCCCGACAGGATCCAGGTTCGCACGGTGCTCGGCACCGGTGCTCCGTTGCGGGCGGCGGTCAGCATCATCTGCGCCACGGCCGGAACGGTGTTGAGGAGGGTGCCACCGTGCTCTGCGACGGACCTCAGCCAGCCGGCGGGGTCCGGGTCGGCGCAGGCCGCCGGCAGCACCAGCGCCCCACCGCGGCTCAGCGGACCGAAGATGTCGTAGACCGACAGGTCGAAGCTCAGGTCGGCGAGGGCGACGGTGCGGGTGCCGGAGGTGACGCCGCAGCGGTCGTTGACGTCCTCGATCGTGTTGACCACGGCGCGGTGGGACAGCCGGACACCCTTGGGGCGCCCGGTCGACCCGGACGTGAAGATCACGTAGGCGAGGTCGTCGGGACCGACCTCGTCGCCCAGGATCTCTCCGGAGCCGCTCGGCCACTGCGTCGCGGTCGCCGCGTCGAGGTGAGGGACGTCTGCCAGGGCCTCGTCACCCGCGTCATGCACGACCACGCCGACCCTCGCGCTCTCGACCACGGAACGACGTCGTGCGAGGGGATGGCGCACGTCGATCGGGACGTAGGCCGCGCCCAGCATCAGGATCCCCAGCACCACAGCGATCTGGCGAGGGGAGCGAGGCACGCAGACCGCCACCCTGCTTCCCCGGCCGACTCCCAGCTCTCCCAGGGCAGCGGCCACGCACCGGGCGCGAGCCTGGAGCTCGGCGTGGCTCCAGGTCACGTCGTCGGCGACGAGGGCCGGAGCGTCCGGCGTGGCCGCGGCAGCCGCCGCCAGCCGCCCGTGCAACGTGCCACCGGGCAGCTCGCGCGCCGTGTCGTTGGCCTGCTCGCGCTCGCGCCGCTGCCACTCGGGGAGACGGACCGGGGAGGGCAGCTCCCAGGCCGAGCCCTGCGTGGACAGCGCCCGAAGCGCCGCCACCAGGCTGGACAGCATGTCCTGGCGCACGGCCGCGTCGATCGCCCCCTCGCGCCCGTCCCAGTGGATGTGCAGACCCTCCGCGTCGTCCATCACCTGGCAGTCGAGCACGGCCTGCGGTGTCTGACTGATGGTGTAGGTGATCGTCCCGGAGGGATCGCGGCCGGCTCCTCCCACCCCGATGGCGCTGGTGAAGACACAGGGCATGGCGGCGTCCTGACGGCCGCGCGCCCGCGCGATCTCACGCATGACCTCCACCCCGCTGAAGGCGCGGTGGTCCAGGTCCTCGAAGAGCCGGGACATCAGCCGCCGCGCCCGGTCGGTGAACGTGCCAGGGTCGTCGTCGACCTCCAGCAGGGTGACGGTGGTGAAGTCGCCCACGACCCCCGCCAGCTCCGGAAGCTCCGCGGGCCGGTCCAGCACCGTCAGGTTCAGGCAGAAGCGGGGCTCGCTCGCCCATCGGGCGAGCACGTCGGCGTAGCACGTCAGCACCACGGCCGTCGGGGTCAGGCCGACGGAACGTGCACGACGAGACAGGGCCAGCCACTCCTCACGGGGCAGGACCGCGCTGAGCCCGCTCCACCGGGGGACCTCCTCGGGGTGCGTCGTGCGTGCGTCGACCAGCGGGAGCACCGGGGCCTTCGGCAAGGAGGGGATCCGCCCCAGCCAGTGCTCCCGCGCACGCCGATGGGCAGGACCGTCACGGCGTCCCCGGTCCCAGAGCACGTAGTCCCGGAACTGGAGAGGAAGCGGCTCGGTCGTCCCCCTGCCGGCATACGTCTCCTCCCACTCCCGCAGCAGGAGCAGCAGGCTCGCCCAGTCGCCCACGAGGAAGTCGAAGGAGACGTGCATCGTGCTCGTGCCGTCACGGTCCCCGATCGACGGCTGGGTGAGCGCGATGCCGAACATCGGCCAGGAGCCGAGCGGGTGGACCGTGTGAGACATCTCCTCCCGGACGGCGAGGAGGTGTCGGGACAGGGTCTCGGGCTCCGCGTCGGCAAGGACGGTGACGGGGACCGGAAGGTCCGGGACCTCGGGCAGCACCTGCTGGTAGCCCGCCGGGTCCACCCGGACGCGAAGCATGTCGTGACGGGCGACCAGCGCCCGCCACGCCGCCACGGCCCGGTCGGCGTCCAGGCGGGGATACTCCACCTCGCAGTAGAGGTGGCAGGCGACCCCGCCGTGCTCGAAGGCCGCGGAACGCCCCATCAGGTAGGCCGACTGCACGTCCGTCAGGGCGAACGGCCGATGGCGTCCACCCTCGTCGGCGCAGGGGAGGGCGGCGGCGCGCAGGGCGGCGACGATCTCGTCCTTGTGCGCCTTCAGCGCGGCCAGGACCTCGGGCGTGACGGTGCCGCCGGGGGCGCGGTATCGCAGTCGTCCCTCGTCCTCCCAGAGCTCGAGGCCCCTCTCGCGACAGGTGTCCAGGAGTGTGCTGATGGTGCTCACGGGCAGACGTCCTCCTCCTCGGGTGTGGGTGAGGCCGCGCCGCGGGCGGCCTCGTGAAGGCGGTCGGTGAGCCTTCTGCGCTCGTCGACGCCAGACGTGGGGGCGGAGTCGGGGAACGCCACCCCCGCGGTGATCGCGTCCCACAGCGAGGCGATCCCCAGCAGTCGCTGCGCGGCGGACCCCGACATCGGTCCGCCCCGGGCAGCACGCATCGCCTGCACCATCTGGGTCGCGATGGCGCGTGGCCACAGCTGGTCCAGCGCCTGGCCGGACGTGAGCGGACCGCTGTCGTAGAGCACCGTGGTGGTGTCCTCGGTCATCAGCGACGCCGCGGACAGGCTCGGGTCCTTGCGCAGCCCCGGCGGCAGGTGCAGCGTGGGGGTCCACAGCACGGGCCCGTGCACGTCGCACAGCGTGAGGGTCCCGGTGCGGGCATGGAGGGAGAGCGAGGGGAGACGGACGTCGTTGTCGGTGTCGGTGTCGTCCAGGACCGTCGCGTACTGGAGACAGACGGGAACCTCGCCGAGGGTGCCGCTCACGACGGAACCGTGTGCGACCTGCAGGTCGACCGGCCGTCCCGCGAGCCCCAGATCCGTCAGGAGACAGGCGAGCGTGTAGGCCGGTTGGACGGACAGATGACCCCCGACGGCGACGGGAGGGTGCTCCTGCAGCAGGGCACGGCCGGCCGCTCGGAAGGCACGGACGGCAGGGAGCCACCGGTAGTGATCCGCGACCGCGACCACGGTGCCGCCGCGCCGCGCCGCACGGACGAGGGCTCGCGCGTCGACCTGCCCGACGGGCAGCTCGTGCAGCACCGGGATCCCTCGCTCCAGCAGTGCCGTCGCCAGGTCGGTGCCCGCTCCGCCGACCCCGCCGGAGCGGACCGCGATGCAGACGAGGTCGGTCTCGTCCGGCACCTGCTCCGGCGACGTCCACAGCCGGACTCCGCATCGGCGGGCAAGGTCCTGGGACCTGGACCCGCCTCGCGCCAGGAGACCGGTCAGCCGCACGTCGGGGAGGGTCTGCGCCGCTGCCACGTACCTCGCACCGAACGTGGATCCTGCCACCACCACGTCGTGGACCTGGTTCACAGCTCTCCCTCCTCCATCTCCGTCTCCGTCCACCGCACGCCCAGCTCGGTGAGGGTCTCGGGTGGGGGCAGGACGCTGCGCAGCACGGTGGTCTGCGAGCCCGGGCACGTCAGCAGCTCCAGCACCCTCGTGGGGTCGAGCGCCTGCGACGCCGCCGAGGCGCCCGGTGCCACGGCTCCCGCCAGCACCTCGACGGCCGCCGCGGCGGCCATGACCCCGGCGAGGGCCGCCTCGCCGGGAGACCTCAGCACGAGCTGCCTCGACCGGGTGCGGGCGCGTATGACGACGTAGGGACGACGACCGGCGGCCATGGCCGTGGTCGCATCACGCAGGCGGACGGCCCCCGCCGCGACCCCGAGCCCCGCCACCAGCCGCAGCAGGTGGGTCATCTCGTCGCCCACCATCGCGCTGTACCACGTCGCTTCGCGAAGCCCGTGGCCCTGGGCGATCTGCTCGCCCTCCGCGTCGAGGAAGGGGAACAGGGTGACGGTCTCGGGGAACTCCGGGAGGGTGACCGCCTCACGACGCTCGACCCCGCCGAGGAGGGGCCGCCCGGACCTCCACCCCGCCAGGGGGCGGACGTCGCCATGGTCCAGCCCCGCCAGGTAGTCCTCCGCACCCGCCAGCGTGAAGGCTCCACGGCCCCCCGCGCAGACCTCCAGCGTCGCCGTGCCGGGGTCGTCGAGCAACGCGGCCCGGGCCACGATCCCGGACACCCCGGGCAGGGCTCCGGCATACATCAGGACACGGCGATCACCAGGCGGCTCCAGGCTCGACACCGTGCGGGCGTCCGCGGGCCCGCCGACCGAGACGAGGTGGGCGCCCGCCCGGCCGACCAGCCGGGCCGTCGTCAGCGCACGCTCGTGCGACGGCCCGGTCGCGTCGATGACCAGGTCGACGTCGCCGGCGAAAGCCGTCAGCCCGCGCGGGTCGTTCACGTCCACGCGTCGCCCTGTCGACGAGGCCGAGCCCAGGACCTCCGGCAGGACCTCCGGACGACGACCCGCCACCAGGAGATCCGCGGTGGGGACGCCGAGCATGATCAGCGAGCGGACGACCCGGCGTCCGATGTCGCCCGCCGCGCCGATCACCCCTATCCTTCCCGCCGTCACAGGACACCCTCCTCCAGGCCGAGAGATCTCTGCGAGGTCGGCACCGGGTGCCGCCCCTCGTCGATGCGCCGGGCGACCGAGACGAGCCGGGGATCGGCGAAGAGGTCACGCATCGTGAGGGTCACCCCGAAGCGGCGCCGGACGAGCGTCAGCAGGCGAGTCGCCGCAAGGCTGTCCCCACCGAGCTCGAAGAAGGAGTCACCGCGGTCGGTCGGCGCCTCCGGCAGCAGCTCGCCCCAGAGGCGAGCAAGCTCGGTCTGCGTGCCCGGCTCGGGCGCACCCGCCGGCGAGCTCGTACCGCGGTGGCGGTCTGTCCTGCCTGCCAGGTCGTCGACGTGAGCGGTCATCACCACGGCCGGTGCAGGCCCGACGCGAACCCAACCCCCGCTGACCCCGGCATCGCGCAGGGCCGTGAGCCAGGTGTCGCGGGGGTGCACCGGGGTGCCGCGGGGTCTCCCCGGGGATCCACGAAACCACCGTCGAGCAGGCCGGCCACCAGGAGACCGAGCCCGCTCATCTCGGTCTGCTCGACCGCGACGAGGAGTCCCTGAGGAGCGAGCATCTCCCGCACCGCACGCGCCGCCTCCGCCGGGTCCGCCCAGCGATGCAGCGCGCCGATCGCCAGGACGACGTCAGCCTCGACCTGCGGGTGCGGGGGCCGTCCGGCGGGGACCTCGACGTGATCGGCTCCGGCCACGTCCATCGCGCGGCGCAGGATGTCGTTGTCCGCACCGACCCCGCCGACGTCCACGACGACGAGCCGACGGTCCGGGAGCTCACGGGCCCGGGCGAGCACCAGGACCGCCAGCTCCTCCCAGAGAGCGGCCAGAGCAGGCTCCTCAGCCATCAGCCGCGACGGTCGCAGGGACGGGACGTCGAGAAGGTCTGCGCTCGGAGCACGACCTGTCAGCACCCGCAGGACGAGATCGCGGTGGGCCGCGAGACGGCGGCCCAGGTCCCGCACCGTGGGATCGGTCACGGCCACCGGAGCAGGACGGTCGGGCCGCGACGTGAGAAGACCACCCACCTCGCGCATCGACCCGCGTGCCACGAGCCAGTCGAACCAGGTGTCACGAAGGAGCGTCAGGTCGTCGGAGCCCCCCATCCGGTGCCACCAGCTCTCCCGCGTGGTGCCTTCCCCGGGCACGTCGTCGAGGCCCAGCCAGTCGTGGACCAGGGTCTCGGCAGCCGACGCCTCCTGCTCCAGACGTGCGCGCCGACGGACCTCGCCGGGGCGGGGGAAGGGCTTCCCCCAGCCCTCGTCCCCGGCCGCCACCAGCTGGCAGACCAGCTCGGTGGCCAGTGGTGGAACGGTCGCGCGGATCCCCACGAGCGGCGCCGCACCGGGCGGCCGTCGCACGACGACCGCCCCGCCTGCTGTCCGTTCCAGCGCCCAGCAGGCCCGCTCCTCGTCGTCGACCAGCGTCCTGGTGTCCTCCCCGGACGCGTCCAGGGCGAGCAGCCGGGCCAGCACGGTCGCGTCCTCGTCAGCGGCCCCGGGACTCACCCGCACCGACTCCCCGCAGGACTGGTGCGACGCAGCCACCATCGCCAGCACCGCCAGGTCCACAGGTCGGCGCCCCATCGCTGCGGTCGCCTCGGCCAGCCCTGCGGCGGACTCCGCGTCGATGACCTCGACGGGCTCGGTCGCAGCTCCCGGCATCGCCGTCGTGGTCTCAGACATCGTCCTGGTCCTCTCGAGCCCTTCGGTCCGGTGCAGGAGGCCCGGCCGCGACCGCGGCCTGGACGACCGCGGCCAGCAGCCGCCCGTCCTGCTGGAGATACATGTGTCCGCCGGAGACCCGCGTCACGCGCAGCGCGCGGTGCGAGAACTCCTGCCATCGACCGACGACGGAGTGGTCGACCTCGGTGTCGTCGTCCGCGACGACGAGGTGCACCTCCTCGACGGCGCCCCCGGAGGGGCGGTACTCCCGCAGGAGGCGGTAGTCGGCGCGGACGGCGGGCAGGAAGAAGTCGCGCAGGGCCTCGTCGGCCCACACCTGCCGGGACGCGGGGTTCTGCCTGACGATGTCCGCGACGATCTCGGTGTCGGTCATGGGGCAGGGGACAGGCACCGTCCCCCGCGGCAACGGAGGGTTCTGCCCGGAGGCGACGAGCACGACACGGGAGTGCCGCTCCGCGCCGGCCAGGGCCAGGGCGGTCTCGTAGGCGACGAAGGCCCCCAGGGAGTGCCCGACCAGCAGGACGGTGGAGTCGTCGGCGTCCGGCCGGGACAGGACCTCGTCCGCCACCTGTCTCGCCAGCGTCTGGATGCTCGATGCCTCCCCGGTGTCCAGCAGGTGGTCCCGCCCCGGATAGGTCACGGCGTCCACCCGATGGTCACGCAGGTGCCCGGCGACGTGCTGATAGGCGCGGGGTGCCCCTCCGGCATAGGGGAACAGGACGACCGAGGACCCGGGTCCGGGGTCCGGCGCGCCGGGTGGCGTCAGGCTCGTCAGCAGCCTCACGGGATCTCCCTCCCGTCGACGGCCCCCGTCACCCGTGCGTAGAAGTCCACGAAAGCAGGCTCCACGAAGGCCGGGTCGAGGATGTCCTCGGGCATGTCCCAGCGGATCTCGATCTCTCCTGCGGGCATGGGCGTCACCTGGCAGTCGATCAGGACCGCGGGCGTGCGGGTATGGGTCCAGACCAGGCGCACCGCACCGCCGGCCAGGGGGCGGGACAGCGGTGCCCCCACCAGGCTGGTGAACACGACGGGATAGCGCTGACGTTCGGTGCTGCGGCCGGGACCGACGCGCCCCGCGCGCTCGATCGACCGGCCGACAGTCTCGTGCGTCTGTCGCAGATCCATGTCCCCGGTGATCTCGCACAGGGCGAGCCGGGTGAACTGCCCCATGGCGTCCGGGGCGTCGATCGGGCGGTGAGCGGTCGGGATGTTGATCGTCACGCCGGGCCGACCGGTCGCCGACGCGAGCGCCTGGGCCAGTCCCCTCAGCACGACGCTGCTCACCGTGACCCCCTTGGACCGGGCGAGCTCGTGGAGCGCGGTCACGGTCTCGGCGGGGAGGACCCGCGCGACGGAGGTGAACCCGACCGGGGTGGAGGGGATGGCAGCGGCAGGGATCCTGGGGGACGGGAGCTGCGAGGTCGACGGCGGGAGGGGGGCCTGTCCGGCATGGCGCCGGAAGACGTCCACGGGCACCGTCTCCGGTCCCAGGTCGGCACCGGTCGCCGATGCCGCCAGGTCAGCCAGGACCAGGGCGATGCTGGTCGAGTCGAGCGCCAGGTAGTTGAAGACCAGGCCCAGCTCGTCCGGTCGGTCCCGCCGGATGACGGCCCGCACCGCCGGGGGGCACGTCGCCTCGACGTCGAGGGTCTGCAACAGCTCGCGGAAGGCCTTGTCGTCCAGGGAGAACGGGACCTCGACGAGCTCGGCCTCGGCGCGGGGGGCGACCCTCTGCCGGAAGTCCTCCGAGCGGACCAGCGAGAGCGCGTCGTGGCGGCGGACGACGGCTGCCAGGGCTCGCCCCCATCGTTCCTGGACCTGAGGATCCTCGCTGGCGAGGACGACGGCTACGCAGGGGTTGGTCCGCACCACGCCCGGGATGCCGTCGGAGCCGAGGGCGTAGGACAGCTGCAGGTCGGTGAGGTCGAAGGCCTCTGACGGGTCGATGCGCTCGACGTCGTCCGTCAGGGGTACGACGTCCCCGACGGGTGCGCAGCGCTCGGCGAAGTCGCCGAACCGTGGGTGTCGGAACACCTTGGCGACGGACACCGCGACTCCGGACGACACCAGGTCCGCGCACAGTCGCGCTGCTCGCAGGGAGTCGCCGCCGAGCTGGAAGAAGTCCGCGTCGTCGGTGACGTCCACCGGCTGGTCCGCGCCGTCGGACAGGACCCGGTGCCACATCCAGCGGCACCACTCGACCAGCCCCGCGGTCTCCAGGGTCAGCCCCTGCGCAGCGGCGTCGTCCTGCCAGGGCGCTGCCTTCCGGGATCCTTGGGGCGGGTCGGTGGCGGGGCCGGGCGCTCCCCTTTCCCGGCAGGCGGCGGCGAAGCCTGCCGCGGTCGGGGCCCGGAAGAGGTCTGCGAGCTCGGCCCCGATGCCCTGGCCACGCAGCACGCTGCACATCCGGGTCGCTGCCAGCGAGTCTCCACCCAGCTCGAAGAAGTTCGACTCCGCCGTCGCGACGACGCCGAGCTGGTCACCCCAGGCAGCCAGGATCGTGGCCAGGTGGACGTCGAGGGTCGAGGGGTCAGCACCGTCCTCGACCGGGAGAGCACCGTCGAGGAGCTGCTCGGCCCAGGAACGATCGGTCTTGCCGTTGGTGGTGACGGGGATCTGCGGGACCGTCACGATGCGGGCAGGGATCATGTATGACGGCACCTGTCCACCGACGTGGCGCACCAGGTCCTCGACGTCGGGCCGCTCCTCGCCCCTCGGGACGACGACCGCCCCGAGCGCCGTGCGCCGGCGGATCGGGACCACCACGGCCTGGGCGACCTGGGGATGGTCGGTGAGCTTGGCCTCGACCTCGCCGCACTCGATGCGGTGACCGCGGATCTTGACCTGGCTGTCTCGGCGGCCGGCGAAGAAGATGAGGCCGTCGCACCACATGCCCAGGTCACCGGTGCGGTACCAACGCTCGCCGGCGGCATCGGTGACGAAGGAGGTGGAGGTCCGTCCCGGGTCGTTGTAGTAGCCGTCGGCCACCCCGAGGCCGCCGATGAGCAGCTCGCCGACGCGTCGGTCGGGAAGGTCTCGGTCGGCGTGGTCCACCACGCGGTACTTCTGTCCGCCCAGGGGGAGCCCGTAGGGCACCGACGGCCAGTGCGGCGGGAGGTCCTCGTCGGACTCGACGACATACTCGTTGGACCAGATGGCCGCCTCGGTCGCGCCTCCCATGGCCACGAAGCGGGAGGCCGGTGCCAGCTCGCGCGATCGTGCGGGGAGATCCAGGGGGATCCAGTCACCGGACACGAGGAGGACCCGCAGGCTGGGCAGCGGACCCGCGGCGGCCAGGAGCATCTCCAGCAGCATGGGGACCGTGTTCCACACCGTGACCCCGTGCTCGCGCACGGACCGGGACCAGGCGAAAGGGTCACGCCGCTCGGCGTCCTCCACCATGATCAGCCGCGCTCCCGCGGCGAACGTGCCGAAGATGTCGTGGACGCTGAGGTCGAAGTCAATCCCGGAGACAGCGAGCATGACGTCGTCCGCCGTGAAGCCGTGCCGCAGGCGCAGGTCGTCGAGGGTGTTGCGCGCGGCCCGATGGCTGATGGCGACGCCCTTGGGCTCTCCCGTCGAGCCCGAGGTGAACAGGACGTAGGCCAGGGCCTCGGGCGCCACCGGCACCGGCTCGGCGAGCGGCTCGGCACCCACGTCCGCCAGGTCGCCGCCGTCGTCGGTGACGAGCGCCGCCCAGCCGGAGCGCTTCCTGATGCGGTCCACCCGAGCCGCCGGGGCATCCGGTCCCAGGGGCAGATAGGCACATCCGGCATACAGCACGCCCAGGATGGTGGCGACCTGGTCGATGCCCCTGGACATCTGCACGGCGACCAGGTCGCCGGGCGCCGCGACGGCCGCCACCCGTCCGGCGACCTGGAGCGCGAGCTCGTCGAGCTCGCGATAGGTGATGCCACGGCCGCTCGTGGACTCCACCACCGCGAGCGCGTCGCCGTGCTGCGCCAGGTGGTCTCGCACACCCGAGTGCAGGAGGGCAGGGGGCTGTCCGGGGGTGGCGTTCGCGGCGTCGCGGACCGCGGCCTGCTCGGGCAGGAGCCAGTCCCCGGGGGCGCCGTCGGCGACGACCTCGTCGAGGTACTTCAGCAGGAGCGCGAAGATCCCGTCACGGACGTCCTCCGGGAGCGCGCCGTCGCGCACGTCAGCGGTGACCTCGACCTCGTTGCGCCCCACCCGGATCAGCCGGAGGTCGAAGGCGCTCTGGGGCGTCTGCGCCCAGGTCGTCGGGGTCCCCAGGACCTCGAGGGTGCGCGAGGTGAACACCTCCCTCTCCACCGCGTAGGTGAAGACGAATCGACTCGGCTCCACGACGCGATGCGCCACCTGGGCCTCACGCATCTCGGTCATGGCATCGCGCTGCTCCACCAGGCGGCGTCGCAGGTCGCAGGCCACGGAGTCGAGGGCATCGGTGAAGGACGGGGCGTCGAAGGCCCGGTGGGCATAGGCCATCGTCCGGTCCGTGACCAGGTCCTCGGTCCCCCGCACGTCCAGCCCGGCCACGGTCAGGCAGAAGTCCGGGTTGCTCGACCAGGCGCGGACCGCCCGTTCGTAGAGGGTGAGGAGCAGCACCGCCAGGCTCACGCCGTGCTGCTCGGCCCGGCGCTCCAGCACCGACCAGGTGAGCTCGTCCACGTGGTGCCGCAGGGTGGTAACCGTGCTCCCGGCCGCCACGTCGGTGGACAGACCGAGCACGTCGGCACCTCCCAGGAGCAGCGGGCCGTCGCCCGGTGCCTGACGGGGCCGTGGGCAGGCACGCGCGGTGACCAGCTCGCGGACCGCTGCGACGGAGGCGGGCACCGCGTCGCGCGCCTCTCCCGGGTCCTGGCAGGCACGGGCGAGGTCGTCGAGGACGACACCGATCGCCGCCACGTCGAGGGCCGCCAGCGAGAAGACCGTGTGCAGGACGCGGTCGTCCCCGGCGCCCTGGCTGACCGAGACCGACCAGTTGCGGCCCCGCCCGATGTCGATGCCGGAGCGCATCATGTCTCGTCGGATGCGTTCCCGGCAGCCGGCTGGGTCATGGGCGACGTCGTGGACGACCACCTGCGGTGCCGG
The DNA here is from genome assembly GCF_022568795.1 of Arsenicicoccus dermatophilus. Classification (NCBI taxonomy): domain Bacteria; kingdom Bacillati; phylum Actinomycetota; class Actinomycetes; order Micrococcales; family Intrasporangiaceae; genus Arsenicicoccus; species Arsenicicoccus dermatophilus. The sequence goes on from NZ_JAKZHU010000002.1 coordinate 73,340, forward strand.
CGCGTCCCCGTCCCGCAGCACCCCTTGCTCGACGTCGAGGACTCCCCGCAGCGCCGCATGCCGGTGCACCTGCTCGACGGCTCGCTGCAGCGTGCACACGGGAGCGGTGCCCCCGCGGAACTCGATGTACATCAGGCACTCGACAGCGCCCAGCGGCAGGTCGGGCAGACGCCCGACGGCATACGCGCGCTGCATCGAGCTCATCGCGACGGAGGTGCATGCCGTCGACCCCGAGCCATCTCCCTGGCCACTCACGTGGACCTCCTCGGACCTAGGCGCTCATGATGTGAATATCATTATCATATGCTTAGGTGAGGCTAACCTGATAGTCGGAGCTGAGGAGATGAGTCGATGACGGAACAGGCACGGACCCCGCACCAGGCGGGGCAGGCCGCTCTGGGGGAGCTGCTCGCCCCGGTCAGAGGGCAGCTCCTCGCCGCCCGGGTCCTGGGAGGGCTCTCGGCCCTGCTGGCCATCGCCCCCTACGTCGCGCTCGTGGAGCTCGGCCGTGTCCTCCTCGACGGAAGCCCGGACCCGGCCCGGGTCGAGACGGTGACCCGCTGGCTGGTCGCCACCTTCCTCACCCAGCTCTTCGTCCACTTCCTGGCGCTGACGGTCTGCCACTTCGCCGACCTGCGACTGGCCAGGCACATCAGGGCAGGGCTCGTCGACCATCTCTCCCGGGCACCGCTGTCGTGGTTCACCGCCGGCAACTCCGGGCGGGTGCGCAAGGCCGTGCAGGACGACATCAAGACCCTGCACCACCTGATCGCGCATGCTCCCGTGGACACCACCATGGCCGTGGTGACTCCCGTGGGTCTCGTGGCCTACGCCTTCGTCGTGGACTGGCGGCTCGGCCTGCTGTCGATCGCGACCCTGCCCGCCTACGTCGGCCTGCAGCTGATCAGCATGAAGGGGATGGGCGAGAAGACTGCGGCCATGGACCAGCGGCTGTCGGAGGTCTCCGCGACGCTGATCGAGTTCTGCGACGGGATAGAGGTCGTCCGGGCCTTCGGCAGGGCAGGAGAGGCCCACGACCGGTTCCGCCACGCGTCAGGTCGGTTCGTGGAGTTCTTCCTGGCCTGGGTGCAGCCGCTGATGCGCGTCTCGGCCTTGTCCGAGGCGCTCGTCAGCACGTCCGTGCTGCTCTTCGTCAACTCCGCCGTCGGTGCGCTCCTGGTGCGGTCCGGTCAGGTGCAGGTGATCGACCTGCTGACGACGACCCTCATCTCGCTGGTGGTGCCGGGCACCGTCCTGGTGCTCGGCAGCTCGGCCTGGTCGTACCAGCTGGCCGGATCCGCCGCACTGCGCATCCGGGAGCTGCTCGACACCCCCGCCCTGACCGATCCGGGCGTCGGGGACGGGACGCCCAGGCCGCAGGACGCCACGGTCGAGCTCGACCGGGTGTGCTTCAGCTATCCCGGGTCGACGGCGGAGGGCGCAGCACTCACCGACGTGACGGCGACGCTGCCGCAGGGGTCGGTCACGGCGCTCGTCGGCCCGTCGGGCTCCGGGAAGTCCACCCTGGCCACCATGGTCGCGCGATTCCACGACCCCACCTCCGGCTCCATCCGCATCGGAGGCGTGGACATCCGCGAGATCCCCGACGTCTACGAGCACGTCGCCTTCGTCCTGCAGAATCCGCAGCTCCCCGACATACCGATCCGGGAGATCGTGCGTCTCGCCCGACCTGATGCCGACGACGAGGCCGTCGTCGACGCCGCGAGGCGAGCTCGCATCTGGGACGACATCGCCGCGCTCCCGGAGGGCCTCGACTCCCGGGCCCAGCTGTCCGGAGGACAGCGCCAGCGGATCGCCATCGCCCAGACCATCCTCGCCGACCGTCCCGTGGTGATCCTCGACGAGGCCACCACGGCGACCGACCCGGACGTCGAGGCCGAGATCCAGGCCGCCCTCAGCGAGCTGGCGGTCGGCCGCACCGTGCTCGTCATCGCGCACAGCCCCGAGTCCGTCCTCGGGGCCGACCAGGTGATCGCCCTGGACCGGGGCAAGGTCGCCTGCGTGCTCGACCATCCCTCCCGGGAGGACCTCACCCGCCTCATGTCCTACGACCTTTCGGAGATGCCGCATGTCTGACCCGCACAGCTCTGGAGTCCCGACCTGGCGTGATCCGCTCCTCCTGCAGGCCCTGCACCCGCACCTGAGTCCCGAGGGCCGACGGGCCCAGCGGACGTTCCTGGTGAAGTGTGCTCTCGGCGGAGTCCTGGACGGCACGGCGGTGTCGCTGCTGATGCCCCTGTCCTCGGCACTGGCGCAGGACCGACCCGTGGGTCCCCTGATCGCGCTCCTGGGGGCCGTCGCGCTGGGGGCCGGCCTGCTGCGATATCTCTCCGCACGATCCGGCTACCTCACCGCCGTCGACTACCTGAACCACTCCAACGAGCGACTCGGACGCTGCCTCGCACAGCTGCCGCTGGGATGGTTCTCCCACGACCGAACCGCCGTGCTCGCGCGATTCGTGGCCCGGGACAGCGTCCTGGTCGCCGAGACCGCCGCGCAGCTGACCGGTCAGATCGTCACCCACGCGGTCGCGCTGGTGACCATGGTGGTGGGGACGCTCCTGTGGAATCCCCGCATCGGGCTGGGACTCGCCGCCCTCGCACCGATCATCGCGATCGTCCTGGTCCTGGCCCAGAGCGTGCTGCGGCGCTCCAGCACGATCAGCATCCCCAGCGAGGACGAGCTGGCGCACCGGCTGGTCGAGTTCGCCGCCTGCCAGCCCATGCTCCGCGCTGCGGGCCGGTCGACGCGCTTCGCACCCCTGGAGGAGGCCGCCCGCGACAACGACCGCGCCCGGCTGAAGGAGATGTGGCTCAGCATCCTGCCGATCATGATGAACGGCACGGCCCTCCAGCTGCTGGTCGTGACCGCGATCACGCTGGTGGTCCACGGCTCCCTGGGGGCCGTGACGACCGTCGTGTTCATCGGGCTCCTGCTGCGCTATGCCCGCACCCTCGAGCAGCTCGGCCAGCTGACCCTCGACCTGAACCCGGTCCGCCGGCCGCTGCAGCACCTGAACGCGGTCTGCTCCACCCCGTCGCTGCCCGAGCCGCCGAGCTCGGCGCCCCACCGGGGCCATACCCTGGAGCTGGAGCACGTGACGTTCGGCTACGACTCGGGCCGCCCCGTGGTTCGCGACATCTCGTTCACCGTCCCCGAGCGGACCATGACGGCTGTCGTCGGACCGTCCGGCTCCGGCAAGACGACGATCGCGCGCCTCGTCGCGAGGTTCTGGGACGTCGATGCCGGCACCGTGCGCCTCGGTGGGACCGACGTCCGTGACCTGCGCCATGCCGACCTGATGGCCCAGATGTCCATGGTCTTCCAGGACGTGTACCTCTACGACGACACGGTGCTGGAGAACATCCGGGTCGCCCGCCCCGACGCCAACGACGCAGAGGTCAAGGCTATCGCCGACCTCGCGGGCGTGACCCCGATCGCGGAGAGGATCGGCTGGGACGCCCGGGTCGGCGAGGGCGGCCGGGCACTGTCCGGTGGTGAGCGGCAGCGGGTGTCGATCGCCCGCGCCCTCCTCAAGCGAGCCCCCGTCGTCCTCTTCGACGAGGCCACCTCGGCCCTGGACGCCGAGAACGAGCAGAACGTCCTCGCCGCCGTGCAGCAGCTTCGCGCCTCCTCGACCTTCCTCGTCATCGCCCACAAGCTCGACACCGTGCGGGACGCCGACCAGATCGTCGTGCTGGACGAGGACGGCCACGTCGCCGAGGTGGGCACCCATGACGAGCTCCATGCCGCCCAGGGGGCCTATCGCCGCTTCTGGGATCGCCGTGAGGCCGCCGTCGGATGGCAGCTGGCGAGCGGGGACCCGCAGGGCTCGTGATGCGCGAGACGACGCTGGCGGCCTGTCACCCGGTCGAGGCGATGCGCCCCTTCCTGACGGTCGACCGGTTGGACGACGCCCAGCGCGCCCGGTGGGCCCGGCTGCGACGACGCCGTGACCGGGACGCCTTCGTCGCCGCTCGAGTCCTGGCGAGCCTGCTCTGGAGCTGTCTGCGTGGACGCCCGGCACACGAGTGCCGGCTGGAGCAGCGATGCCAGGAGTGCGGCGGCCCCCACGGTCGGCCCCACGTTCGCGACGATCCCGACGTCGCCGTCGCCTGGAGCCACTCAGGCGGTCTGGCGGCAGCGATCGTCGGCCCAGGACCGGTCGCGGTCGACGTGGAGACAGGTCTCCCCCCGGTCGAGCTGACCGGAGGACCTGGTCCGTCGGACAGCGCCCGCCGCTGGACGACCGCGGAGTGCTGGACCAAGGCCGGATACACGGATCTGGCCGAGGCCCTGCACCACCTCCGTCGGGGGACCGTCCCGAGCGCGCCCCGGGGGCTGCCGTCGCTGTCCGAGCTCCAGCACCGGTCCTGGACGCCGGCACCGGTCGAGCCATCCCCGCCCCACAGCGCCCTCTGCCTCCTGTCCCGCACCCCGACGCGCCTCGTGGCTGCCGTGCGGGTGCCCGCCGGCTCGCGGCACACGGCTCAGCGCTGGTAGGCCGCCTCGAAGAACGCCAGCTCGCAGGACACCGCCCGCCGGAAGGCCGCCTCCACCGCCGCGCGTTCGGCCTCGTCCTCGGGCACGTCGTCGTCGAGCTCGGCCCGCAGCCACTCCACCCACCCGCGGAAGTCGCGCCCCCGGTGCAGGTCGACCCAGCCGACGTGCTCGGGTCGCGTGGCGGTCATCGGCTCGTCGTCGGCGCGCTCGGCCCAGTCGCGGTCGAGCCACTCGGCGACGAGCAGCACCGCCACCACCTGGGCGTAGCTGCGGGAGTCGTTGGCGTCGCGCATGACCCGGTCGAAGGCGCGCGTCGCCTCGGTGAGCTGTGGTGCGGTGCGGTCCTGCTCGCCGACGCCGAGGGCGTCGAAGGAGTCGGCGAAGTAGGTGTCCTCGTCGCCGGCGAACACGCCGAGCTGGCGGGCGTACCGCAGGCGGCTGGGCAGATCCGGCGCGGTCGCGCAGGCCTGGCCGAGCAGCGCCACGAAGGCGTCGCAGAACTGGTAGTCCTGCACGAGGTAGCGGGCGAGCACGTCGTCCGCGACGGTGCCGGCGAGCAGCTCGTCGACGAAGCGGTGCTGCGTGGCCGCAGTCCACTCGTCACGGACGGACTCGCGCAGGGACTGGCTCCAGCTGGTCATGCCCCCACCGTATGCCGCCCCGAATCTCTGAGTCGGCGAGCTGGCCAACCCATCTCGTGCCAAGCTCGGGTCATGTGGTCCCACGAGGAGGACGCCGCCCTGCGCGTCGAAGCCATGCAGTGGCTCGCAGTCCGCACCCATGACGGAGAGCGAGTGCTGTCCACGGAAGAAATCGAGGAATTCCGCTTCCGGGGTGAGCCCTTCAAGCTGCGGGACCGGCAACGGGGCATCCGCAAGCCCAAGGAGCTCGGGTCTGCCTTGTCGATCACGACGGTATGGCGGCCGGAGGGCGCCGCCCGCCCCTACGAGGACGACCTCGGCTCAGATGGTCTGGTTCGGTACAAATGGCGAGGGGACGATCCAGACCACGCGGAGAACCGAGCCCTGCGCGCCGCGATGCGAGATCAACACCCGCTCATCTGGTTCTGGGGTGTGGGTACCGCGCTTTACAAGCCCATCTTTCCGATTTTCCTCGTGGACGAGGAGCCGACCCACCACCAGTTCGTGGTGGCCCTGGACGGTATGCAGCACCTACGACCTTCCGAGTCCCCTGTCGAGGAGATTCTCCGCCGCTACCTGCGATTCGAGACCACGAGACGGCTCCATCAACCGGTCTTTCGCAGCATGGTGATGCGAGCTTACGAGAATCATTGCGCCGTCTGCTCCTTGCGCCACCCCGTGCTCCTCGACGCGGCTCACATCGTCGAGGACAAGCACGAGCTCGGGGCCGCTTCTCTGCGGAACGGTTTATCATTGTGCAAGATCCATCACGCCGCTTACGACAGCGGGATCTTGGGGGTGACACCGGACTTCCGTGTGCAAATCCGAGCAGATATTCTCGATGAAGTCGATGGCCCATTGCTGGAGTACGGCCTCAAAGGGCTGCACGGCGACGAGCTGAGGTTCCTTCCCAGGCTCAAGCGCGAGCGGCCTGACCCCCACCTGTTGCAGATCCACTTCGAAAAGTTCCTTGCCGGCTGACGGAGGTCACTTCAGCCTGCCTTGAGGTGTGGGTGCGGCGGCGCCGAGCGGAGGCGCCGCCGCACGACGTCAGCAGTTGACGTAGCCCGCGGCGTTCTTCTTGTACGTGCAGACGTCCAGCCGCACGCTCTTGGGCGACAGCAAGGTGGCGGTCTCGCCGGTGTTGTTCCACACGTGCCAGCCCTGGTTCCAGTAGAAGCGACCCTTGCCGTTGGTCCCCCGCCCGCTGTAGACGGTCACGACGCCACGCGCCGGGATCACGGCGCCCCTCGGGAAGACGTAGCGGTGGCCGTAGGCGTCGCGCAGCACGTAGCCCGCGACGCCGAGAGCCTTGGCAGAGGTGTTGCGCACCTGGATCCACTCGCCGTTGACGTTGGCCTTGGTGTCCTTGACCTTGGTGCCGCCGGCGTCGGCCTGGAACCGGCCGAGCTGCAGCGGTGACGTGGCGGCCTCCGCGGCGGCGGCCGGAGCGAGCAGGAGCCCGGCGGCGACGAGGGCGGACAGAGCGGGTGCAGGACGATGTGCAGACATGGTGTTCCCCCGGATGTTCTTGTATGAGAACAACATCCGATCACTCACACGCCGCACGCGCCACCCCAGGGCCCCCGTCCGCGCCGGGTTTGCGCCCGGGTGGGCGGGACGGCGGAGCACAGACCTGGACAAGGGGCGCAGGACGGCGCGGGTGAGGTCAGCAGGCCCCCGCCATGGTCACCGTGCATCCCTCGCCCGGCGCGCTCGCCACGTGGGACCGGACCCCCTGGGCCGCCAGGTTGTCGTGCACCAGCGCCCGCAGCCCGTGCCCCGGCACCACCCGGTTCACGTCGAAGCCGCGCCCGTCGTCCCGCACCGTGACCTCCCAGCCGCCCCCGCAGGCGTCCGCGTGCACCACGACCAGGGCTGCGCCCGCGTGCTCGCGCACGTTGTGCAGGCAGGTCGCCACGGCCTGGGTGATCGCCGCGGCGACCGGGGGAGCGAGCACGACGCTCTCGGCGAGGTCCACCGCCAGCTCGATCGGCAGGTCGGCGAAGCCCTCCGCCGCGGCCCGCACCGCTCCGGCGAGGGTCGGGTCGCCGGGACCCGCGGAGCCGTCGGACGACCCGCCGACGGACGCGGGGGTGCGCACCGTGCGGGTGTCCGACATGAACGTCCGCAGCCGGACCGCCTCCGTCGCGGCCTGCTGTCGCAGCGCGGACAGCGCCTGCGGGGGAGTGTCCGGGTCGGCGATCATCCGCAGGATCGCCGCGGGGTCGTGCACCACGAGCCGCGCCCGGTCGAGGGCCGCCAGCTCACCCGCGCGGGCGGCCTCGCGCACCGCGACCGCTCGCAGGGTGTCGGTCTCCCTGGCGAGCGCCCGCCAGTTGGAGGCCACCACCCAGGTCGCGCAGGTGAAGCCCGTCCACATGGCTGCGTTGCTCAGCACCAGGGGAGCGGGCGCCCTGTTGAGCCCGAAGGCCACGAGCAGGTAGATGCCGATCATGGTGACCGCGCCGAGCAGGTCCAGCCGTCGGCGCGCCCATAGCCCCACGGTGGTGCACGCGTTGCCGCACAGCCCGGCCGCCCACAGCAGTCCCACGCCGGGGTCGCCGGGATCAGCCGGTGGCGTGACGAGGCCCAGTCCCAGGACGGAGACGGCGACGATCGAGGCGTCGGTGATCCAGCACAGCCGCGCGGGCATGATGCGCAGCACCAGCAGGCGCACGGTCAGCACGAGGGTCGTCCCGAAGGTCACCACCACGAGCGTGGCGTAGGCCGGCCTGTTGGTGGTCACCGCCCACCCCACCGACACGCTGAAGCAGGAGGCCGCCAGCACGGCCAACCGCGTCGCCGCCGCCCCCAGGGCCAGCAACCCCTCGACCCTGTCTCCCGACGCGCGCTCCGGGGACAGCACGTCGTCCCGCACCTCGGTCACGCTCGGAGCCTAGTCCCATCACTCCCCCTCCAACAGGTCGCCGGGACCGATCCCGAGCTGCCGCTCCAGGTCGGCCGGGGTGGCGCCCTCGAGGTAGGCCGCGAACTTCGCCGACGCGGCCGCCAGGTGCTCCCGGGCCACCGACTCGGTGATGAAGAGCCGCCGCGCGATCGACGACCAGGACTCGCCCCTCGCGCGCGCCGTCAGGACCTGCCGCTGCCGCGCCGTGAGCTGGGGCGTCCCCCCGCGACGGTCGACGAGCTCGGCCAGCCCGACGAGGGACTGCGTGATCACGGTCTCGCCGGCCGCGACCCGGGCGAAGGCGTCGGCGACCACCTCGGCGGGGTCGGACTTGTGCACGACCCCGTGCGCCCCCGCCCGCAGGCACTGCGCGAGCACGAACCTGCGCCGCTCGTCGCTGTAGAGGCACACCCGATAACCCATTCCCACCACCGCACGCACCGCCGCCGCCCCCTGGAGGCGCCCGTGCGGGTCGTCACCCACCAGCCGCAGGTCCAGGGCCACCACGTCCGTGACCGGCCGCTGCGCGGCGAGCGACTCCACGTCCGGGAGCGTCGCCACGAAGTCCAGCCGGGGGAGCATCACCGGCAGCCCCACCCGGATCGCCACCGAGTCGTCGACCAGGACGACCTGCAGGGGCGGGGACGGCGTGCTCACCAGGACATCATGGCGTGACCAGGCCGGAGGCGGCATACCCCCTGTTTCGGGGGTATGCCGCTGACCTGCGGCCGGGCGAGGATCGACGCACCAGGCCGGCAGCCGGGGTGACGCGCACGACGCTGGGGGGCGACGGAGCGTGTCGGTGGGTGAGTCTGCCTGGTGCGGGGGCCGAGGTGCTGGCGCGGATGGGGGGCGCCAGCACCTCTCCCCGGCCTGCGGGGGGTGTCCCTATGGGGTTCGTCAAGCCGCGGTAGCGGCCGTCGGGGCTTGGTAGGTGGTGCCGTCTCTGAGCATGGCGTAGAGAACGTCGCAGCGTCGGCGGGCCAGGCAGATGAGGGCGGCGTTGTGCTTCTTGCCTTGGGCTCGTTTGCGGTCGTAGTAGGCGCGGCTGGTGGGGTCGGACAGGGCTGCGAAGGCGGACAGGAACAGCGCGCGTTTGAGGTTCTTGTTGCCTGACCTGGAGGGGTGCTCGCCGCGGATGCTGGACCCGGATCGACGTGTGACGGGGGCGAGGCCTGCGTAGGCGGCGAGGTGCCCGGCTGTGGGGAAGGCGCTGCCGTCGCCGACCTCGAGCAAGATCCTTGCGGCGGTCCTGACACCGACGCCGGGCATCGAGGTCAGGACCGGGGCAAGAGGGTGGGCATCAAGGATCTCCTCGACCTGCGCCGCGACGGTCGCGCGTTGCTCGAGCAGGTCGGCGAGCTGGGAAGCCAGCTTCGGGATGACGAGCTCGGCCGCGCGGGTGCCGGGCACGGTCACGGTCTGGGCGTCCAGGGCGGTCATGACCTCGTCGACGATCCGATCGTAGGAGCGCGGCGCGCGGGGCTTGGCCACGCTCGTCAGCCGCCGCCGACCGGCCGTGCGTAGCCCGGCGGGTCCGCCGAACCTGGTCAGGAGCTCGAGGACAGCCTTGTGGTGCAGTCGGGGTCCGAGGGCTCGTTCCAGGGCTGGGTGGATCTGGGTGAGCAGGCCGTGCAGGCGGTTGGTGACGCGGGTGACCTCACCGGCCAGGTCGTCGTCGTACCCGACGATGACTTCCAAGTCGGCCAGGGCGTCGTCGTTCATGTCCACGCGCCGCAGGGTGTGGGGCATGGTGCGGGCCGCGTCGGCGATGACGTACGCGTCGCGGGCGTCGGTCTTCGCTGCGCCGGGGTGTAGGTCCGCGATGCGGCGCATCGCCAGGCCCGGCAGGTACGCCACGTCGACCCCGACGGCGCGGGCGACCGCGACCGGCAGGGCCCCGATCGAGGCGGGCTGGTCCACCACGACCAGGACCGGGCCGTGCGTGGACAGGTGCTCGTAGAGGGCGCGCAGCTTGGTCTCGTCTTGCGGTAGCGCCTTGTCGTGCAGCCGTTTTCCGGACGGGTCCAGGGCGGTGGCGTGGTGAGTTTCCTTGCCGACGTCCAACCCCAGGTAGACCGCGTAGGTGCGGTCGGGTAGCCCGTGCATCCTGTCCTCCTCGTTGACCGACGGACTCATGATCCGCTGGCCACAGGTCGGGCGTCAGCAGCCGGCAGCCACGTTACGAAGAGACCTCCCGAGCGCGGGGGCCGTGTCCCTATCAGCGGTCACACCGACGCCACCAAGCCCGGCGACAACACCCCCCGGATCATGCGCGACAGGGGCAAAGAGTCATACCAGACCTGGTGACCAGCACCCCCATCACCGAGGGCACGAAGAAGGTAACGGGCAGGTCTCTAGGGGGTGTCGGCCGGCAGGGGCCGACCTCCTTGGACCTCGGACGGACGCAGTCGTATGCCGGAGGACGGCACCCGAGCCCCCGCCGACCCTGCCGCCGGTCCCGCGCGCACCGCCGTCGCCCCTCTCCCCGCCGTCGCGTGCTCCGCCACCGGCCCCGGACGCGACAGCCGACGCCGGACGACCGCACATCGCCATACGACCTCCAAGAGACGACGAGGGCCCCGGATCAGATCCGGGGCCCTCGTCGTGTCTGGTGGGCAAGGGGGGACTTGAACCCCCACGTCCTTGCGGACACTGGCACCTGAAGCCAGCGCGTCTGCCATTCCGCCACTTGCCCGTGGCTGCTCGGGTGCGACCCCGTGCGACACCCTATCTTGCCCCACAGGAGCCTCAGTCACCAAACCGAGACCGTGCAGGCCGCTCACCTCCAGGAACCTGCCACCGTCCCCGGTTACGATGCCCAGGAACTGCGACGTGACGGAGGTGGGCCTGTGGGACTGTTCGACAACCTGGAGAACAAGCTGTCGTCGATGGTCAACGGCGCTTTCGCCAAGGCCTTCAAGTCGAGCGTGCAGCCGGTCGAGATCGCCAGCGCGATCCGCACGGCCATGGACGACAAGGCAGCGGTGGTGGGCCGGGGCCGCACCATCGTCCCCAACCTTTACACGGTGCAGCTCAGCTCCGCGGACTACGCGCAGCTGTCGTCGTACGCCGAGGGACTGACCGACGAGCTCGTGGCCGCGGCCGAGGAGCACGCGGAGTCCCAGCGCTATCACCCCGCCGGGCCGCTGCGGGTGGTGCTCAGCCAGGACCTGCAGCTCGAGACCGGCGTGTTCAAGCTGCGCCCGGCGAGCGCCAAGGACCCCTTCACCCGGGACGAGCCGGCCCAGGACGCGTACGACGCACCCCGGCACGACCCCTACGACACGCCCCGACACGACCCCTACGACACGCCCCGACACGACCCTTACGATGCACCCCGACACGACCCTTACGATGCACCCCGACACGATCCCTACGATGCACCCCGGCACGATCCTTACGACGACCCGGAGTACGACGTGCCCGCCCCCCGGGCCTCGCCGCAGCAGCGCCACGAGGCACCTCCCCCCGCCGCCAATCCCTATGCCCCCCCTGCCCTGACGGGCCGCGAGGCGGCCTACGGCGCGGGCGCGACCGCGATCCCCTCGGGCGTCGGCGACCGACTCACGGGCGACGACATCGAGGTGATCGACCCCTATGCCCCGAGCCCCTACTCGGCGCGAGATCCCTTCGCACGGGACTCCCACGAGCCCGCCGCCGCGACGTACGTCTACCAGCCGGCCCGCCGTCCCCGCCTGGACCCCACCAAGCGCCCGTGGCTGGACATCGACGGCGACCGCTACCCGCTGCTGGGGGCCATCACCGTGATCGGCCGCGACGGCATCGCCGACATCGTGCTCGACGACCCCGGCATCAGCCGGCGGCACGCGGAGATCCGGGTGACCAGCGAGGGACCGCGCTTCACCGGGTCGATCCAGGACCTCGGCAGCACCAACGGCACCTTCGTGGAAGGCCACCGGATCACCAGCCAGTCGCTGTCGGACGGTGACCGCGTCACGGTCGGACGCACCTCCTTCACCTTCCGCCTCGGCAAGCCCTAAGGACGCCCGTGAGCGAGCTCACCCTCACCATCATCCGGCTCGGACTGCTGGCCGGTTTGTGGTTCTTCGTGCTCAGCCTGGCCGGCGTGCTGCGCCGTGACCTGTACGGCACGCGCGTGGAGCCCAAGTCGTCGGTGCGTCCACGCACCCGCGGCAGCCGTCGACGCGGCGGCGCAGCCGGCAACGAGCCCGACCGGATCGTGGTGACGGAGGGCAGCCTGCGGGGCACGACCCTCACCCTCAAGCCGTCGGGCGTGCTCGTCGGCCGCAACCCGGAGTGCGCACTGATCCTCGACGACGACTTCGCGAGCGGGCGGCACTGCCGTGTCTTCCGCGACGAGCAAGGGTGGAAGGTCGAGGATCTCGGCTCCACCAACGGCACCTACCTCGGTGACGAGCGACTCACCCAGGTCACGCCGGTGCAGCTGGGCACCCAGCTGCGCATCGGCCGCACGGTCCTCGAGCTGCGACGGTGAGCGACATGCCCATGGCTCTGCACTATGCCGCGCGCTCCCACGTCGGCCTGGTCCGCGACTCCAACCAGGACAGCGGATATGCCGGCCCTCACCTCCTCGTCGTGGCCGACGGGATGGGCGGGCATGCCGGCGGCGACGTCGCGAGCTCGACCGCGATCGGGGCCCTCGCGCCCCTCGACGACGACTCCCACGGCTCCCGCGCCCTGCAGCACCTCGAGGACGCCATCGGCACCGCCAACGTCCACCTGCAGGAGATCGCGCAGGAGCAGCCCGAGCTCGCCGGGATGGGGACCACCGTCACCGCCCTGCTGCGCACGGGCAACAAGCTGGCGGTCGCCCACATCGGCGACTCGCGGGCCTACCTGCTGCGCCAGGGCCAGCTGATTCGCATGACGCACGATCACACCTTCGTGCAGTCCCTGGTGGACGAGGGCCGGATCACCGCCGAGGACGCCGAGCACCACCCGCACCGCTCGATGGTGACCCGCGTCCTGACCGGCCACGAGGGCGACGAGCCCGACGTCTCGTGGCGCGAGCTGCACCACGGTGACCGCTATCTCATCTGCAGCGACGGCGTCAGCGGCTTCGTCGCGCAGGACACCATCACCGAGATCATGGCCGACCAGCCCGGCCCCGACGAGGCTGCCGATCGGCTCGTCGACCTGGCCCTGCGCGCCGGCGGCCAGGACAACATCACCGCCATCGTCGCGGACGTGGTCCGCCTGTCCGACGAGGAGGGGCCGTCCACCCAGCCCCAGGTCGTCGGCGCAGCGGCCGCCCGCCAGCTCGACCGCGCGGTCCCCGACACCCCGGCCGCCCGGGCCGCCGCCCTGACCCGCACCGCCACCGGCGCGCCGGAGCTGGCGGCGATGCCCTCCGAGGACACCGCCGCCAGCGGGCGGGGGGCGGTCACCCGGCTCGTGCTCAGCTCCGTGCTCGCCCTCGTCGTGCTGGCGGGCCTCGGCTACGCCGGGTGGCTGTGGACCCAGCAGCAGTGGTTCGTCGCGGCCAAGGGCGACAAGGTCACCGTCTATCGCGGCATCGACCAGCAGGTGGGCCCGCTGTCGCTGTCGACCGTGGACCAGGTCACCGACGTCTCCCTGGCGGACCTGCCCGACTTCTACCGCAACCGCATCACCCAGGGCGTCCCCGCCGCCGGGCGGGACAAGGCCCAGGAGGTCGTCGCCGACATGCGCAACCAGGCCCAGGCCTGCATCCGTGCCAAGGCCGCCGGCCAGACCTGCGGCGACGGCAGCGCGGCCCCCACCACCACACCCACCACCACCGCCGCCCCGACCCCGGCCGGCGCAGGCACCGCCACGGTCACCGTCGTCGTGCCGCCCACCCCGACTGCCCCGGCCAAGGCGCCCGCGGCAGCCACCACGGGGGCGCCCCGATGACCACCGTGTCGTCATACCGCCCTCGGACGGGACGCACCATCGAGCTCGGCCTGATCGTCCTGGCCGTCGGGCTGATCATGCTGGCCTACGCCAACGTCGGCCTCAAGACCGCCGGCGCGCTCCCCACCGACATGCTGACCAACGGCGCCGGCCTGCTCGGCATCGGCGTCGCCTTCAACCTCGCCCTGCGCTGGCGCGCGCCCTACGCCGACCCGCTGCTGGTCCCCATCTCGATCCTGCTCAACGGGCTGGGCCTGGTGATGATCCACCGCATCGACCTGGAGCACACGCGCGACGGCATCCTCGCCCCGCACCAGCTGATGTGGAGCTTCGTGTCGGTGCTGTGCGCGATCGGGCTGCTCGTCTGGCTGCGCGACCACCGCCGGCTGCGGCGCTACACCTACACCTTCATGGCCGCCGGGGCGCTGCTGCTCGTCCTGCCGCTGCTGCCGTTCATCGGGGACCCGCACTACGGCTCGCGGATCTGGATCCGGATCGGCCCCTTCGGCCTGCAGCCCGGCGAGATCGCCAAGATCGTCCTGGCGATCTTCTTCGCGGGCTACCTCGTGCAGACCCGTGACGTGCTGTCCCTGGTGGGACGCCGGGTGCTGGGCTTTCCCCTGCCGCGCGCCCGCGACCTCGGCCCGATCCTGATGGCGTGGGCTTTCAGCCTCTGCATCCTGATCTTCGAGAAGGACCTCGGCTCGTCGCTGCTGTTCTTCGGTCTGTTCGTCGCGGTGCTCTACGTCGCGACCGAGCGGGTCTCCTGGATCGCCCTGGGCCTGCTCATGTTCTGCGGGGGGGCCTACATCGCCTGGCTCCTGTTCGACCACGTCCAGCAGCGCGTCAACCTGTGGTTCGACCCCTTCTACAAGGGGCTGACCCAGGTCGGGATGGGGATCATGGGGATGGCCTCGGGGGGTCTGCTCGGCGCCGGGCTCGGCGGCGGCCACCCGGAGATCACGCCGTTCGCCAAGAGCGACTACATCATCGCCAGCCTCGGTGAGGAGCTCGGTCTCTTCGGTCTCTTCGCGATCCTCGCGCTCTACGCCATCCTCGTCGAGCGCGGGCTGCGCACGGCGGTCGGCGTCCGGGACGGCTTCGGCAAGCTGCTGGCCGCGGGTCTGGCCTTCGGCATGGCGCTGCAGGTCTTCGTCATCGTCGGCGGGCTGACGCGCGTCATCCCGCTGACCGGCCTGACCACGCCCTTCCTGTCGGCGGGTGGCTCCTCACTGATCGCCAACTGGTCCATCGTCGCCCTGCTGCTGCGGATCAGCGACCAGGCGCGCCGCCCGATCGACGAGGGCGACACCGCCGGCATGCCCGCCGCGGCCGAGGTCACCCAGGTGGTGAGCCCGCGATGAACCCGCCCATCCGCAAGCTCGGCGTCGTCGCGGCCTTCCTGTTCACGTGCCTGCTGGTCAGCACCACGTCGATCATGTTCTTCCAGGCCAAGTCCCTGGCCGCCCGCGCCGACAACCGCCGCTCCCTGCTGGCGAGCTACGACCGCGAGCGCGGCCAGATCCTCGTCGGGGGCACCCCCATCGCCAAGTCCGTGGGCACCCCGGACGAGATGAAGTGGGAGCGCACCTATCCCCAGGGCCAGCTCTACGCCCACGTCACCGGGTTCTTCTCCTTCACGTACGGCGCCGGCGGCGGCGTGGAGCGCGCCGAGGACGGCATGCTGTCCGGGACCTCCGACACGCTGTTCTACCGCCGCATCACCGACCTGGTCAGCGGCCGCCAGCCCGCCGGCGCCAGCCTGGAGCTCACCATCGACCCCAAGGTCCAGAAGGCCGCCGACGACGCGCTCGGCGACCAGCGCGGCTCGGTGGTGGCGCTCGACCCGCGCACCGGAGCGATCCTGGCGATGGTCTCGCACCCGACGTACGACCCGGCGCAGCTGTCCAGCCACCGCCTGACCGAGGTCCGCCAGGCCTGGTCCTCGTTCAACTCCGACCCCGGCCAGCCGATGGTCAACCGCGCGATCGCGGGCAACCTCTACCCGCCGGGATCGGTCTTCAAGCTCGTGACCACCGCCGCCGCCCTGAGCTCCGGACGCTACGACGAGCAGACCCGCATCCCGGCGCCACCGCAGCTCAAGCTGCCCCTGTCCACGGTCCCGCTGACCAACTGGCAGAACGGCTCGTGCACCGGCTCCGACACGGTGACCCTGCAGCAGGCGCTCGAGACCTCCTGCAACTCGGCCTTCGGGTCGGTCGGGATCGACCTCGGTGCCCAGGCCCTCGTCGACCAGGCCGCGAAGTTCGGCTTCGGCGACGAGCTGCGGATCCCGATGCGCGTCACCCCGTCGACGGTGCCCGGCACGATGGACAAGGCCCAGTCCGCCCAGGCGGCGATCGGGCAGTACGACGTGCGGGTGACGCCGCTGCAGGTGGCCATGGTCAGCGCCGCGATCGCCAACAAGGGCATCGTCATGAAGCCCTATCTCGTCTCCACCGTGCGCGGCGACGACCTGTCGGTGCTCGACAAGACCAGCCCGGTGCAGCTGTCCAAGGCGATGTCGGCCGAGCAGGCGGGCGTGATCGGCCACATGATGCAGGGCGTCGTCGAGAACGGCACCGGCACCAACGCCCGCATCCCCGGCGTGGCCGTGGGGGGCAAGACCGGCACTGCCCAGCAGGGCAACGGCAAGCCTCCGCACGCGTGGTTCACCGCCGCCGCGCCGCTGGACGCCCCCGACGACAAGCCGCAGGTCGCGGTCGCCGTCGTCGTCGAGGACGGCGGCAGCGCCGGCCGCGAGACCGGTGGCAACAAGGTCGCCGCCCCCATCGCCCGCAAGGTCATCGAGGCGGTGGTCGGCTCATGAACCGGCTCGTGGGCGGTCGCTACGACATCGGCGACGAGATCGGTCGTGGCGGTATGGCGACCGTGCACGCGGCCTACGACACCAGGCTCGGACGCGCCGTCGCGGTCAAGATGCTGCACGCCGGACGCCTCGGCGACCGGACCTTCCAGGGCCGCTTCCGCCGCGAGGCGCACGCCGCGGCGAGCCTGTCCCATCCCAACATCGTCGCGGTCTTCGACTCGGGCGAGGACATCGTCGAGAACGCCGTGGGCGTCACCGAGGTCGTGCCGTACATCGTCATGGAGCTGGTGGAGGGTCACACCCTCAGCCAGCTCATGCACGACCAGGGGCCCTTCTCGCCCGAGGACGCCATGCGCATCGGCGAGCAGATCCTCGCGGGCCTCGGCTACTCCCACGAGCGTGGGATCGTCCACCGGGACGTCAAGCCCGGCAACGTGATGCTGACCGGCGACGGCATGGTCAAGGTCATGGACTTCGGCATCGCCCGGGGAGGCATGGGCCCGGACTCGACGGCGACCATGACCCAGACGCAGGCGGTCATCGGGACGGCGCAGTACCTCTCGCCCGAGCAGGCGCGCGGGCAGGTCGTCGACGGCCGTTCGGACCTGTACTCCGCGGGCTGCCTGCTCTTCGAGCTCGTCACCGGGCGTCCGCCGTTCATCGGGGACTCCCCGCTCGCCATCGCCTACCAGCACGTCGGCGAGGACCCCACGCTGCCGTCGACGCACGACCGCACCATCCCCCGCTCCCTGGACACCGTGATCATGCACGCGCTGATCAAGGACCGGGACCGGCGATACCAGACCGCCGAGGCCTTCGCCGCCGACCTGCGCGCCGCCCGGGAGGGTCGCCCGCTCAGCGAGGACGCCCGCACGACCGCGGCGGCGCTCTTCGATCCCACCGACTCCCTCGATCGCACCGAGACGATCCCCGGCAACACCTCGCACCTGGCGGGAGCCACGGCGGCGGTGCCCGCCATGACCGGGTCCGACCTGGCGCCGGTGCCCGGCCCGAGTCCTGCACTGCCGGGACCCCAGGGCTACCGCACCTCCTCCCAGCCGCCCGTGGCCGAACGCGGCCCCGGGCGCTACATCGCCTGGATCGTCGCGCTGCTGCTGCTCATCGGTCTCGTCGGCTTCGGCGCCTGGCGGGTGCTCAAGCCGCCTGCCAAGCAGGTGGTGCTGGTTACCGTGCCCGACCTGATGGGCGAGACGGAGAAGGTGGCCCAGGCCAAGCTCCGCAGCGTCGGCCTGGTGGGGGACTTCCAGCGCAAGCAGAGCAACGCGGCCAAGGACACGGTGATCGGGCAGAGCCCGGTCGGGGGCAGCCAGCAGGACAAGACCAACGCCGTCGCCATCGTCATCTCGACCGGACCGACCTCCGTGGCGGTGCCCGACGTGCGGAAGTACTCCCAGGGCTCGGCCCGGCAGCGCCTCGTCGACGCCCAGCTGCTGCCCGGCGTCGTGACCAAGGTCGACGACAAGGTGGTCCCCGCCGGGCAGATCGTCGGCACCGAGCCGGCCATCGGCACCACGGTGCCCGTCGGCAGCTCGGTCGGGCTCCAGGTGTCCACCGGGCGGGCCCCGGTGCCCAACGTCGAGGGCCAGGACTACGAGGCAGCCGCCAAGGTCCTGAGCGACGCGGGGTTCCGGCCCGCCCGCAAGGACCGGCCCAGCAGCCAGACTGTCGGCACCGTGCTGGAGCAGGACATCAAGGAGGGCACCCAGCCTCCCGGACCAAGATCACGCTCACGGTGGCCACCGCGCAGCCCGCCCCCCAGCCCACCGCCACGGTCACGGTGACGTCGACCGCGCCAGCCCCGGCCCCGCCGCCGGCGCCCGACAACCCCGGCCCGACCCCGGAGCCCACCCGGACCACCCTGCCGGGGCCCACCCGGACGGGGGGCAACCCGGGGCCGATCCCGCCGACGCCGCTCCCGACCACCGTGTCGAATCCCTGACGAGGCCGGTCGGCGTCGAGGCCCGGCCCCGCTGCTGCGGGGCCGGGCCTCGACGTCGGGACGACAGGTGGTGGGCCTGGGACCGCCGCCGGCTGTGGTCCGCCTCAGCGGGCGACGAGCGGGCTGAGACCCTCGCTCGCGGCGACCGCCGTGGTCGAGCCGCACAGCTCGAGCCAGTTGGCGAGGATCCGGTGGCCGCCTTCGGTGAGCACGCTCTCCGGGTGGAACTGCACGCCGTGGAGCGGCAGCTCGCGATGCCGGACCGCCATGACGATCCCGGTGTCGGTCGCGCCGGTGACCTCGAGCTCGGCGGGCACCGTCTCCGGCTCGATCGTCAGCGAGTGGTAGCGCGTCGCGGTGAAGGGCTCGGGCAGCCCGGCGAGGACCCCACGGCCCTGGTGGTGGACCAGGGAGGTCTTCCCGTGCAGCAGCTCGGGGGCGCGCGACACGGTGGCCCCCAGCACCACCCCGAGCGCCTGGTGCCCCAGGCACACGCCCAGCATCGGCTGCGCGCGGTCGGCGCACGCCCGGATCATGTCCAGCGACACGCCGGCCTCCTCGGGGGTCCCCGGACCCGGGGAGACCAGGACCCCGGCATACGCCTCGGCCTGCTCCGGGGTCACCGCGTCGTTGCGCAGCACCTCGCACCGTGCCCCCAGCTGCTGCAGGTAGCCGACGATGGTGAAGACGAACGAGTCGTAGTTGTCGACGACGAGGATGCGGGTCATGCGGGGCCTCCGGGCGGCGGGGTGGGACAGCCCAGGGTATGCCGGGGGTTACTCCTGCGAGCCCACCGTCTGGTCGTTGAACGGCATGACGTCCGCGAGGGCGGGGAAGACCTGCTGGAAGAGCAGCCACACCACGAGGGCGAGCAGGATCAGGCACAGGAGCACCCGCAGCCAGACGGGGCCGGGGAGGATCCGCCACAGCGCGGCATACATCAGCGGCCTCCAGGGACGGCGAGGTAGGCCTTGGGCGGGCCCTGCTCGTGCGGCACGACCTTCTCCAGCACCCCGTGGACGATCCACCGCTGCTTCGCGGCGTACTTCGGGTGGCAGGCGGTGAGCGTGATGTAGGCCCTGTCCGGCTTCACGCCCGGCCGCTCGGGCATCGGGTCGATCGCCGCGATGTGGCTCGGGTCGACGAGGGTGTGCGGGCCGACCTTGTAGACGTACCACGCCTGGGCGGTCTCGACGACGACCCGGTCGCCCGGCAGCACCCTCTCGATGTCGCGGAAGGGGCCGCCGTAGGTCATGCGGTGGCCGGCGATGGCGAAGTTGCCGATCTGGCCGGGCATCGCGGTGCCCTCGTAGTGCCCGATCCCGCGCCGCAGGACCGCCCGGTCGGTGCCCTCGATCAGCGGCACCCGGTAGTCCGCGCCGAGCGCGGGGATCCGGACGATGGCGAAGGCCTTGCCGTGCGGCACCTTCGCCGGCTCGGAGATCCCCTGGGCGAAGTCCTGGCCAAGCTCGTCCACCAGCTCGGTGTGGGCGGCGTTGGCAGCGACGTCGGTCCAGACCAGCTGCCACCCCACGAAGAGCACGGTGATCACACCAAGCGTGATGAGCAACTCACCCAGAGCGCCGATTATCCCTCGTGCAGTCCTCACTTCCCCACTGTGGCATGGTGCAGGGTCACGGAGCCGTCATATGCCGGAAAGGTCGCCCGGGGTGTCGTGCGGACGTCGTAGCCCAGGCTGACCGCCTCGACGTACTGCCGGAGGATCTGCAGCTGCGGGTCGTCGTCCAGGGCCTTGCGCAGCTTGTCGGGGTCACCCATGGCCTTGATGACGAACGGCGGGGAGTAGACCCGCTTCTGCAGGATCAGGGTGTTGCCGACGCAGCGGACGGTGCTGGTGGCGACCACCCGCTGGTCCTGGATCATCATCGCCTCGGCCCCGCCGCGCCACAGCGCGTTGACGACCGACTGCACGTCCTGCTGGTGGATGACCAGGTCGTCCGGCACGATGTCCGGCCCGAAGGAGTCGATCGAGCGCGGCGAGTCGGTGAGACTGACCTGCACGACCGGGCCGCTCACCGCCTCGAGGCCGGCGGGCCCGGTGAGCCGGGCGGCCTTGTCGGAGAGCTGCTTGAGGGCGGAGCTGCCCGGGGCGTTGCGGGCGGTGAGCGTCTGGACCTCGTGGCGCAGGGCCGCGACCCGCTCCTCCTTGGCCTCGACCGCGTGGTTGCGGGCGGCGACGACGTCGGCCAGGCCCCGGGTGTCCGAGGGCCGCAGCGAGGTGCCCTTGGCGGTCACCGCGCTCGCGGCGAAGAGGAGCCCGGCGAGCATGGCGACCACGGGCACGAGCATCCCCCATGCGCTCGGTCGTCCCCCGAAGAGCACCCGCAGCGTGCGTGCGCGTCGGTCTCGGGCGTCCACCACTGGCCTCCTGGGGCTGGATAAGGTTGTGGGCAGACCCACCGTACCCGTGGACCCTCTCGAGCAGGAGTCGTCGTGCCCGCATCCAAGAGCACCAACCCGTCCCCGTCGGACAACCCTGGCCGCCGCGGCCGTTCGTCCGCCGCCCCCGCCAAGGCGTCGCGCAAGGGCGAGACCGGGGTCAAGGAGCCGAGCCCGCGGTGGTGGGCGCCGCTGATGGTGACGCTGATGATCATCGGGCTCATCTGGGTGGTCGTGTTCTACCTGTCCCAGACGGCCTACCCGATCCCGCACCTGGGGTACTGGAACCTCGGGATCGGGTTCGGGCTGATGCTCATCGGCTTCGCGATGACGACGAACTGGCGCTGACCCCGCCACCACCCGACGGAGGGCCGCCCGCTCACGCGGGCGGCCCTCCGTCGCCGTCGGGGGACGGCGTGTCGTCCCCAGCTGTGCACAACGGGCACGTTATCCACAGGGTTGTCCCCATCGTGTGGGTAATTACACGGTTGTCATGCGTGACTACCCCCGAGTTATCCACAGGACCTGGGGAAAAGTACCCCCAAATCGGTGGACAACCCTGTTGACCAGCCTGGGGACGACCTGTGCACCGATGGGGATAACCGGTGATTCACACACCCATCCTGTGGGTAACTCAGCCGTCCTGGGCCGACGAAGGCCCCGTCATCCCCAGGCTGGGGGCGACGGGGCCAGGCCGGCCGGTGCCGACGAGATCAGGCGGCGCCGGGAACCAGGGCGGGAGCGAGGGCGTACTTCGCGATCGCCAGGCCCACCAGCACGACGAGCACGCCGGCCAGCGCCGGCCACTGCAGCCGCACCCGGTCCCTGCGGCGGGTGACCCAGACCAGGCCCGCGACGACCGCCCCGGTGACGAAGCCACCCAGGTGCGCCTGCCAGGCGATGTTGGGGACCATGAACCCGATCGCCACGTTGATGCCCAGGAAGACCAGCAGCGACCGGACGTCCCGGTGCTGCAGCCGCGCCAGCACCAGCTCGGCGCCGAAGAGGCCGAACACCGCCCCCGAGGCCCCCACCGTCGGGGTGAACCACGCCGAGCTCACGTCGTACATCGGGCTCACCGACGGCTGGGCCAGCAGCAGGTAGCCCACCGACCCGCCGATCGCGCTGATCAGGTAGAGCGCGAGGTAGCGCGGCTGACCCATGGCCCGCTCCAACGGCTGGCCCACCGTCCACAGCGCCATCATGTTGAACAGCAGGTGCGTCAGCCCGCCGTGCAGGAAGGCCGCGGTCACGAAGCGCCATGGCTCCAGGCGCCCCATCGCCGGCATGAACCACAGCCCCTCCTCCACGGCCGGGGTCACCCACTGCAGCAGGAACATCACCACGCACGCCGTCACCAGCGCCGAGGTCACCGGGGACTCGCCGAACGCCCCGCCGAACCCGCCCGCCGGGGCGCCCAGCGAGGTGCGGGCCTGCGGTGCGGTGCGCGCCGCCTCGCGGACACAGTCGACGCAGTGGATCCCCACCGGCGCCTGCCGCTGGCACTGCGGGCAGGTCGGTCGCCCGCAGCGGGTGCACCGCACGTAGGCCACCACCTGCGGGTGGCGCGGGCAGGTCGGGACCTGCGGGTCCGGCTCGGGCTGGCTCGTGGTCATCGGGTCCTCACGACGGCTGGCGGGGTGCTCGACCACGGGTTCGCCGGTCGGGCAGGCGATCTCAGGGTATGACGGGAGCGGCCCGCGCCGGGGCACCTGGGAGCAGGTGCGAGGGGCGCGGGCCGCGGGTGAGACCACGCGCCGGCTTCCGGCATACCGCCTGCAGGCGGACGGGACCGGGCCGACGCGAGGCCGGGGTCACTCGGAGACGGTGGTGCTCTCGATCACGACGGGCTCGACCGGCTTGTCCATGCCACCGGTGCGGACGGCGGCGATCTTGTCGACGACGTCGCGCGAGGCCTGGTCGGCGCACTCGCCGAAGATCGTGTGCTTGCCCTGCAGCCAGGTGGTGGGGGCGACGGTCACGAAGAACTGCGAGCCGTTGGTGCCGCGACCCATGCGCTTGCCGGCGTTGGCCATGGCCAGCATGTAGGGCTGGGTGAAGTTCTTGTCCGGCGAGATCTCGTCGTCGAAGGGGAACCCGGGCTGGTCGGGCTGGCCGGTGCCGGTGCCCTGGGGGCAGCCGCCCTGGATCATGAAGCCGGGGATGATGCGGTGGAAGGTCAGACCGTCGTAGTAGCCGTCCTTGGCCAGACCGGTGATCTTGGCGACGGTGGTGGGGGCCGCCTCGGGGAAGAGCGTGAGGCTGATGTCGCCGTGGTTGGTGTGCAGCGTCCAGTTCATGTCGGCCAGTCTCGCACGAGAGCTTCGCGTCGAGCAGGTCTGAGCACGCCCACCGGCGGGTAGGGCGAGAGAGAACGAGATGTGCGCACCCCCGCCCGTGTGGGCAAGATGGGTGCGACGCCCACCGCGTATCGATCTCCACAGGAGGACACCATGATTCGCAACAAGTACAAGATCGAGAAGAAGAGCAAGCTGGAGCTGGCTCAGGAGGACGCCGCCGCCAAGGCGAGCGACGTGCAGGCTGCTGCCGCCGGCCACGCCGCGACCGTGGCCGACAAGGCCACCGACATCAAGGACGCCGCCGCCGACCGCCTCAGCAGCGCCGCCGGCACCGTCAAGGACCACCCGGCCCCCACCGCGCTCGCCGCGCTGGGCACCGCCGCTGCCGCCGCCCTCGCCTCCGGCCTGGGCTCGCGGGAGGAGCACCACACCACCGACGAGCTGCCCGGCTACGGCACCGCCCGCACGTCCGAGCGCAAGGACCACGGCGGCCTCGTCGACGAGATCGTCCCGCTCGTGCTCAAGGCCCTCGTGGGCATGGCCGCCGCCGGCACCACCGCCACGGCCGCCAAGGCTGCCGCGGACAGCGACACCGACATGGGCGACATGGCCAAGAAGGCCGCCGACGCCGTGGGCGTCAAGAAGGCCGCCGACACCGTCAGCGACATCGACGTGACCGGTCTGGTCAAGGGCGCCGCCGGCCTGCTCGGCGCCAAGAAGGCCAAGGACGCCGCCACCGACGACGACAACGACTCCTCCGGCCTGGTCAAGGGCGCCGCCGGCCTCTTCGCCGCCAAGAAGGCCAAGGACGCCGCCACCGACGACGAGCAGGACGAGGACATCGACATCGAGGACCTCACCACCAAGGCTGCCGCCGCGGGCATCTCCAAGAAGGAGCTCGACAAGGCCGCCAAGCGGGCCTACAAGCGCGAGGACAAGCGCGCCGCCAAGCTCGCCGCGGTCCAGGCCAAGCTGGACGCCGAGCAGGCCAAGCTCGAGGCCCAGGAGGCCAAGACCGCCAAGGCCGCGAAGAAGGCCAAG
The DNA here is from genome assembly GCF_022568795.1 of Arsenicicoccus dermatophilus. Lineage (NCBI taxonomy): Bacteria > Bacillati > Actinomycetota > Actinomycetes > Micrococcales > Intrasporangiaceae > Arsenicicoccus > Arsenicicoccus dermatophilus. Next base: position 97,827 of record NZ_JAKZHU010000002.1, read on the forward strand.
AAGGTCGAGAAGCGCGAGAACAAGTCCGGCGGTGGCATGCTCATCACGCTCGGCCTGCTCGCCACGGCCGGCGCCGTCGCCGCCGTCGCCTACCGCCGCACCACCCCGCAGGACGACCCGTGGGCGACCCCGCTGGCCGACCCCTACACCGGCCCCGAGTCCACCACCATCGGCTCCGCCGGCACCGGCACCGTGGGCACGAGCACCGTGGGCACCGGCACCGACTACTCCACGTCGAGCTCGTCCACGACCTACTCGGCCCGTGACTACAGCACCGAGTCCTCGGTCGACCTGACCGACGCCAAGCCGCTGGGCTCCCACCAGCCCGCCGGCGACCCGCTGTCGGCCGTCTCCACCGAGCCGGTCATCCTGGACGCCAAGGACCAGGAGGACTTCGCCGCGACGACCCCGTCCACCGCGACCGAGTTCGACCGCGCCGACGACGGTGCCGGCCAGCACCTGGACCACAACGCCGGCTCGGACAAGCGCGCCAACGACATCTGAGTCCGCTGACTCCGACACCCCGCGACGCCCGGGCCTGACGGCCTGGGCCCGCACCTCGGGGGGCGGCGACCCGCAGGGGTCGCCGCCCCCCCGGCGTCTGCGGGCACGGGCGCGGTCCTGGTCCGTGCGGACCGGGTGCACCCCTGCCGGCATACGCGAAGATGGAGCCATGACCACGCAGACTCCGGACAGCACCCGTCGATCGGCCCTGACGACCATGTATCGCCTGGTGGTGATCTGGACCACCCTGGGTCTGGTCGGCGGTGTCTTCTATCGCGAGTTCACCAAGGCGCAGGGCTTCCACGGCCACACCCAGCTGTCCGTGCTGCACACCCACCTGCTCGCGCTGGGCACGCTGCTGGGCCTGATCGTGCTGCTGCTCGAGCGCAGCTTCCGGCTCAGCGCCACAGCGCAGTGGCGGCCCTTCCTGGTGACGTATGTCGCGGGCCTGCTCGTCACCACCACCATGATGGTGGTCAAAGGAGTGCTGCAGGTCCTCGAGAGCACCAACGCCGACAGCCCCGCCCTGGCCGGGCTCGCCGGGCTCGGGCACATCCTGCTCACGCTGGCGCTCGTCTTCCTGCTGATGGCCCTCGGCAAGCGCCTCCACGACTGACTCACCCCCCAGGGGGCGCGCGGACCCAGACGTAGGCCGGGCAGGAGGGACCGGGCGAGTCGTGCGGCGACCTCGGCAGACGCGCGTGGGCCCGGCACCACATCGGTGCCGGGCCCACGTCGGGGTGGAGCGTAGGGGACTCGAACCCCTAACCCCCTGCTTGCAAAGCAGGTGCGCTACCAATTGCGCCAACGCCCCGTGCTGGGGAACTATACCGGGCCGGTCGGCGAGCCTGCCGCAACGACCGAGCCCGCTTCCCCCGGTGCGGACCGGGCCGATGGCGGCCACCCGCCCGCACCCACCGCTCACGACGACGATGCCCCTAGCACGACGAAACCGCCGCCCGAGGGGCAGCGGCTCCGAGGTGGTGGGCCTAACAGGACTTGAACCTGTGACCTCTTCCTTATCAGGGAAGCGCTCTAACCGTCTGAGCTATAGGCCCGCACCCGCGCCGACGTCCTGGTGAAGATCAGGTGTCCAGCGCGGAGACAAACGTTACCCCAGGCACGGGGCGACGATCAAAACGGGTGGTCAGTCGTCCGTCAGCGTCTGGTTGACGCCGCCGACCAGGCCCGCGCAGATGTTGTAGAGGAAGGCCGCGAGGGTAGCCAGGGCGGTCAGCAGCAGCACGTTGATGAAGCTGATCACGATGGACAGGGACAGCACCCGGCTGAACCCGGCGTAGTCCATGATGTCGAACTTCTTGCCCGATCCGAGCAGGCTGGCGATGGAGTCGTTGACCGCCGAGAAGACGCCCATCCCGTTGAGGATCATCCACAGGACGGCCACGAGGACCACCCCGGCGATGCCTGCGGCGACGGACAGGAGGAAGGCCAGCTTGAGCACCGACAGCGGGTCGAGCCGCTGCACCCGCAGCTTGGCCTGGCGCGGGCCGCCCGCGGCGAGCCCTCCAGGGCCCGCGTCGCGTGAGCTGGTGGGGGCCGCACCGCGCGCCGCGCTGCGCGCGGCGTCGCGAGAGCTGGTGGGGGCCGCGTCGCGCGCCGCGGACGCGCCGCTCGCGGCGCCGCCCGCCGCACCGCCCGAGCTGGTGGGGGCCGCGTCGCGCGCCGCGGACGCGCCGCTCGCGGCGCCGCCCGAGCTTGCGGGGGCCGTCACCTGGGTGCGTTCCGGCTGCGAGATCGTCACTGGTCCTCCTGCGGAGAGTGGTCGTCGGCGTCAACGCTAGCCGCTGCGTCGATGCCCGCGCTGACAGCGGCCCCGTCGGACACCGAGGGGTCCGGGGCGGCCTGTTCGTGCTCAGTCTGCCCTACGTCCTGGGCAGCCTGGTCGCCGCCGGACGTCGTGGCGTCGTGGTGATCCCCAGGCGTGATCGCGCCGGCACTGGCCGTAGTCATCTCGCCGTTCTCCGGGTCGTCGTCACCCTCCCGCTCGGCGTTGCGGGCGACCGCCACGATGCTGTCGTTCTTGCCGGGGTTGGCGAAGGTCACGCCCTGGGTGTTGCGACCCGTGTAGCGCACCTCGTCGACGCGAGAACGCACGATCCGGCCGCGCTCCATGACGAGCATCACCTCGTCGTCCGGGGACACCACGAGCGCCCCCACGAGGTCGCCACCACGCTCGGACTTCTTGGCCACGAGGACGCCCAGCGTGGCCCGCCCCTTGACGGGGTACTCCGACGCCAGCGTGCGCTTGGCCAGACCGTTCTCGAAGACCACGAACACGTCCGGGTCGGTGTCCTGCTCGACGACGTTCATGGCGAGCAGCTCGTCGCCGTCGCGGAACTTCATCCCCGTCACGCCGGAGGTGGACCGTCCCATGGGTCGCAGCACGTCGTCGGAGGCCGTGAAGCGCACCGACTGGCCCTTGCGGGACACGAGCAGCAGGTCGTCCTCCGCGGACGCCAGAGCGGCGCCCACGAGCTCGTCGCCGTCGCGCAGGTTGATCGCGATCAGGCCGCCGGAGCGGTTGGAGTCGTAGTCGTCCAGGCGGGACTTCTTGACCAGGCCCCGGCGGGTGGCCAGGAGCAGGTAGGGCGCGTTGATGTAGTCCTGGATGGCGAGCACCTGGGCGATGCGCTCCCCGGGCTGGAAGGCCATGAGGTTGGCGACGTGCTGGCCCTTGGCGTCACGCGATCCCTCGGGCAGCTCGTAGGCCTTGGCCCGGTAGACCCGCCCGAGGTTGGTGAAGAAGAGCAGCCAGTGGTGGGTCGTGGTGGTGAAGAAGTGCTCGACGATGTCGTCGCCGCGCAGGGTCGCGCCGCGCACGCCCTTGCCGCCGCGGTGCTGCGAGCGGTACTCCCGGGTGACCGTCCGCTTGGCGTAGCCGCCGCGGGTGATCGTGACGACCACGTCCTCCTGGGGGATCAGGTCCTCCATGGACATGTCGCCGTCGAAGGGGACGATCTCGGTGCGCCGGTCGTCGCCGTACTTGTCGACGATCTCGGTCAGCTCGGAGCCGATGATCTGCCGCTGGCGCTCCGGCTTGGCCAGGATGTCGCGGTAGTCGTCGATCAGGCGCTGCAGCTCGTCGTGCTGCTCGATGATCTTCTGCCGCTCCAGGGCGGCCAGCCGCCGCAGCTGCATGTCGAGGATGGCCGTCGCCTGGATCTCGTCGATGTCGAGCAGGTCGATCAGCCCGTCGCGGGCGACCTCGACGGTGCGGGAGGCCCGGATGAGCGCGATGACGTCGTCCAGGGCGTCCAGCGCCTTGAGCAGGCCGCGCAGGATGTGGATGCGCTTCTCGGCCTCGCCGAGGCGATAGGTCGTCCGGCGGACGATGACCTCGACCTGGTGGTCGACCCAGTAGCGGATGAACGCCGACACCGGCAGCGTCCGCGGCACCCCGTCCACCAGCGCCAGCATGTTGGCGCCGAAGGACTGCTGCAGCTGCGTGTGCTTGTAGAGGTTGTTGAGGACGACCTTGGCGACGGCGTCGCGCTTCAGCACGATCACCAGGCGCTGGCCGGTGCGCCCGGAGGTCTCGTCGCGGATGTCCGCGATGCCCTGCAAGCGACCCTCCTTGGCGAGCTCGGCGATCTTGAGGGCCAGGGCGTCCGGGTTGACCTGGTAGGGCAGCTCGGTGACGACCAGGCAGGTGCGGCCGTGGATCTCCTCGACGTTGACCACCGCCCGCATGACGATCGAGCCGCGCCCGGTCCGCTGCGCCTCCTCGATCCCCTTGCGCCCCATGATGAGCGCGCCGGTCGGGAAGTCCGGGCCCTTGATCCGCTGCATCGAGGCCTCGAGCAGCTCCTCGCGGGAGGCCTCGGGGTGGGCGAGCAGCCAGTGCACGGCGTCCGCGACCTCGCGCAGGTTGTGCGGCGGGATCTGGGTGGCCATGCCGACCGCGATGCCCGCCGAGCCGTTGACCAGCAGGTTGGGGAAACGCGCCGGCAGGACCGCCGGCTCCTGGGTCTTGCCGTCGTAGTTGTCCTTGAAGTCGACGGTGTCCTCGTGGATGTCGCGCACCATCTCCATGGCCAGCGGCTTCATCCGGCACTCGGTGTATCGCGGCGCGGCGGCCCCGTCGTTGCCCGGCGACCCGAAGTTGCCCTGCCCGTCGATCAGGGGATAGCGCAGCGACCACGGCTGCACCAGGCGCACCAGGGCGTCGTAGATCGCCGAGTCGCCGTGCGGGTGGTAGTGCCCCATGACGTCACCCACCACGCGGGAGCACTTGTTGAAGCCGCGGTCGGGGCGGTAGCCCCCGTCATACATGCCGTAGACGATCCGCCGGTGCACCGGCTTGAGCCCGTCCCGCACGTCCGGCAGCGCGCGGCTCACGATGACGCTCATGGCGTACTCGATGTAGCTGCGCTGCATCTCGGCGTTCAGGTCGACCGGCTCGACCCGGTCGACGATGGAGGGGGGCTGCTCGCTCATGTCTGCTGGGACCTCTCGCACGATGGCGTATGACGGAAAGGCTGTCGGGGGTGGACGCGCGCGGGGTCAGGCGTCCAGGAAGCGCACGTCGCGGGCGTTGCGCTGGATGAACGAGCGGCGGGACTCGACGTCCTCGCCCATCAGCACGGAGAAGATCTCGTCGGCCGCGGCCGCGTCGTCCAGCGTGACCTGCAGGAGGACCCGGTGGTCGGGGTCCATGGTGGTCTCCCACAGCTCCTGGTAGTTCATCTCGCCCAGACCCTTGTAGCGCTGGATGGGCGCGTCCTTGGGCAGCCGGCCGCCCGTCGCCTGGCCGGCGGCGACCATCTCGTCGCGCTGGCGGTCGGAGAAGGCGAACTCGTGCTCCCGGTTGGTCCACTTGATGCGGTAGAGCGGGGGCTGGGCGAGGTAGACGTAGCCGGCCTCGATCAACGGGCGCATGAACCGGAAGAGCAGCGTCAGCAGCAGGGTGCGGATGTGCATGCCGTCGACGTCGGCGTCCGCCATGATCACGATCTTGTGGTAGCGCGCCCGGGAGATGTCGAAGTCCTCGCCGACGCCGGTGCCGAAGCCGGAGATCAGCGCCTGGACCTCCTGGTTGGCGAGGACCTTGTCGATGCGGGCCTTCTCGACGTTGAGGATCTTGCCGCGGATCGGCAGGATCGCCTGGGTCATCGGGTTGCGGCCCTGGGTGGCGGAGCCGCCGGCCGAGTCGCCCTCGACGATGTAGACCTCGGACACCGAGGGGTCCTTGGACTGGCAGTCCTTGAGCTTGCCGGGCAGGCCGCCGGACTCCATCAGGCCCTTGCGGCGGGTGGCCTCGCGGGCCTTGCGCGCGGCGATGCGGGCGGCGGACGCCTGGACCGCCTTGCGGACGATCTCCTTGCCCTCGCCGGGGTGCCGCTCCAGCCAGTCGCCGAGGCGGTCGGTCATCGCGCTCTGCACGAAGCCCTTGACCTCGGAGTTGCCGAGCTTGGTCTTGGTCTGGCCCTCGAACTGCGGCTCGCCGAGCTTGACCGAGACGACCGCGGTCAGGCCCTCGCGGATGTCGTCGCCGGTGAGGTTGTCGTCCTTCTCCTTGAGCAGTCCCTGCTTGCGGGCGAAGTCGTTGATCAGCCGGGTCAGGGCCGCGCGGAAGCCCTCCTCGTGGGTGCCGCCCTCGTGGGTGTTGATGTTGTTGGCATAGGTGTGGACCGACTCGGAGTAGGCCGTGGTCCACTGCATGGCGACCTCGACGGCGAGGGCCTTGGCGGTGTCCTCGAGCTCGAAGTCGATGATCTCGTCGTTGACGACCTCGGTCCGCTTGGACCTGTTGAGGTGCTGGACGTAGTCGACCAGACCGTTGTCGTAGCGGTAGGTCACGGTGCGGCCCTTGGCCTTGCCCTTGGCGTCGGTGGCGACCTCCTCGGTCACGCCCTCCGCGGTGTCGGCGGCCTCGCCCTCGGTGGCCGCGCCGGCCTCCTCCGCCTCGAGGTCCCCCTCGGCGACGGCGACAGCCTGCTCGCGCTCGTCGGTCAGGCAGATGGTCAGCCCCTTGTTGAGGAAGGCCGTCTGCTGGAAGCGCGCCCGGATCGTCTCGTAGTCGTAGACCGTGGACTCGAAGATCTCCGGGGAGGCCCAGAAGGTGATGGTGGTGCCGGTGCGGTCCGACTCCTCCTCCTTCGCGAGGGGGGCGACGGCCACACCGTGGTCGAACTCCATCCGGAAGGCGTGGCCGAGCTGGTGGACCTCGGCGAGCAGGCGGGTCGACAGGGCGTTGACCACCGAGGAGCCCACGCCGTGCAGCCCGCCGGACACCTTGTAGCCGCCGCCGCCGAACTTGCCGCCCGCGTGCAGCTGGGTGAGGACCAGCTCCACGGTGCTCATCTGGTACTGCTCGTTCATCCCGGTCGGGATGCCACGTCCGTCGTCGCTGACCCGGACCCCGCCGTCGGCCAGCAGCGTCACGTCGATCCGGGTGGCGAAGCCCGCCAGGGCCTCGTCCACGGCGTTGTCCACGATCTCCCACACCAGGTGGTGCAGACCGCGCTCGCCGGTGGACCCGATGTACATCCCAGGCCGCTTGCGCACGGCCTCCAGGCCCTCCAGGACCTGGATCGAGCTGGCGTCGTAGTCACCCTCGACGGCCGGGGCCTTGCGCTCGAGCTCCTGCGCGAGCTGCTCGACCGCCTCCGGGCCGGTGGGTCGCTCGTCGTCCGCCACGGTGCTCCTCACATCTTTCATCACGTATGACGGCCCGCTCCGCGGGCGACGACCACCACCCGCCCGGCGCTGCCGGGCACCGCGGGGGTGGACGCGCACCGTGAGTAGGGTCGCTCCTGGCCGCCGGCGTGGCAGCCGTCCGTCAGTCTATCGGTCCGTGGGGACAAATCACGCCCACGAGGGCCCCTGCAGGCGGTGTCGACGAAAAAACAGGTCGGGTCTCGTGTCCCCCCACGTCACAGGGGCGTCCAAGGCCGTGCACAGGCCATCTGCCGGCTCGCCCGGAGGCCCGCCGTGGTGCCGCCCTTCGGCCGTTCTCGCCAGAAACGCCCACGGAGCGTGACGCGGAAACCACAGATGGCTCGACATGCCCCGTCTGCACCCTGCAGGGGCAGCCGATCCCGGGCTCCTGCGGGCCCGGGCGTCAGCGCAGGCGCGCCACCGCCGCCTCCACCGCCTGGACGTCCCGCTTGATGTCGGCGGCGGCCCGCGGGCGGGTCACCGGCTCGGCGAGGACCCGCCGCAGCGACACCCGCGCCTCGTCGACGCTCGCGCCGGCGGTGCGCAGCTCGGGGTGCCAGCAGGCCCCGAGGACGAGATAGCCCAGGCGGGACACCGACCGCTCCATCTGACGGTAGGCCGCCACCGCGGCGGGCGCGTCCGACAGCGCCCTGCTCGCCACCTGGTCGCACTCGAGCAGCTCGAAGTAGAGGTGGCGCCGGTGGTCGACCGCCTCGGGTCGCTCCAGCCCGCCCGCGGCCAGGTCGGCCAGCACCCGGTCGACGGCCACCACGACCCGTCGGGCGTGCCCCCGCAGGACCAGCTCCGGACCCGTCCGGCCGGTGAACCACAGCGCCGCGAGGGCGCAGCCGATGCCGATCACCGTGTCGGTGAGCCGGTCGACGAGCGTGTCGACGACCGGGGCCCCGGGGGCGGCCGCCTGCCCGATGGTGAGTGCCAGCGGGGTGATGACGACCACGGCCAGGGCGTAGTTGCGGGTGATCAGCAGCTCCACGGCGAGCATGAGCAGGACGAGCACGCCGACCAGGGCCCACCCCTGCGGGGCGAGTCGCACGAGGAGCAGGTAGGCCCCCAGACCGACCAGCGTGCCGAGACCGCGGTGCAGGGCCCGCACCGTCTGCGCCTCCCGGGTGCCGCCCTGGTGCAGCAGCAGCGCCGCGAAGGCCACCGCCCAGTAGGCATGGCCGCGGTGGGTCAGCAGAGCCAGGCTCCCCGCGACCACGGTGGCCATCCCGACCCGGGCGGCCACCAGCAGCACCTCCGAGGGCCAGCTCGCAGCCTGTCTCAGCAGGTAGCCCGCACCCGGGCGGCCCAGCGAGCTGTCCCGCAGCTGCTCGGCGTCGACCTCGTCGGTGCTGCCCTCGTCGGCCAGCAGCGAGCGGTCGTCCGGTCCGCCGGCGCCGTCCAGCCCCAGGACGTGCTCCTCCTCGGCCGTCGCGTCGTCCACCGAGCCCCAGGGGTGCGGCTCCTCCAGGTGGGCCCGGACCCGGGCGGCGGCGTCCCGGGCCACTGCCGCGGCATACCGGGACTGCACCTCGCCCATCAGCGCCCGGTGGGCCGGGCTCGCCCCGTCACCGGCGGCGGTCCACCCGCGGTGCAAGGCCGACGACGCCTGGGCGCGGGCCTGGGCTCGCTCGTCGCCGACCGCCTCCGCGTAGGTCGTCACCGCCCGGTCGGCTGCCGCGACCGCCCGGTCCTCGGCCGCCCGCGGGGCCACGAGCAGGTCGCTCATGCCCACCAGCCAGGATCCCAGCGCCCCGGCGGCCGCCGCCCCGACCGCCACCAGCGGCGGGCGCCCCGAGCTCTGCGCGAGGTTGGCGACGCCGAGGACCAGGACGAAGAAGTACGAGCCCGGCGGCCCGACCTTGAGGCTCACGCAGACGAAGGCCGCCAGGACCGCCACCAGGCACAGCAGCACCAGGGTCAGCACCGGGCTGCCCACGGTGAGCGTGCCCAGGGCCACGGACCCGACCAGGGCGAGACCGACCAGCGCCAGCAGCCGGGCCCGGAAGCGCCCCGGCGTCGTCGGGCCGTAGAGGATGGCGAAGGCGCCCAGCCCGGCCGCGAGGCCGAGCGACAGCCGACCGGTCAGCTGCCCGACGACGAGGGGGCCGCCCATCGCGGTCGCCGCCTTGGCGGCGACCAGGCGGCGGGGTGGGGAAGGGTCGAGCCGCACCAGGGTCTCGGCATACCGGCGCAGGGGAGGCGTGGACATCCCGCCCATTGTCCCGCAGCCAGGGGCCGCGCCGTCCCGACGCGCGGGAGGCGGGCGAGGTGCCCGCCTCCCGGGCCAGGAGACCCCGGATCAGTCGGCGTCGATCACCGAGAAGGTCGCCACGCCGTGGGCGACCGGCTCGTCGTCCTCGACGCGCACCACGTCCGCCTCGAGCATGATCAGCGAGCCGCCCTCCTTGCGGACCTCCGCGCTCGCGAGCAGCTCCTCGCCGACCTTGGCACCGTTGAGATAGGTGACCGTGAGGGAGACGGTCACCGCGGACTTGTCGTCGGGCAGGTGGTCCCGGGCCGCCTGGCCCATCGCCGAGTCGAGCATGGTGGCCAGCAGCCCGCCGTGGACACCGCCGTTGACGTTGGCATGCGCCTCGGTCGGGGTGACCCGCAGCCCGGCGTCGTCGCCCGGTCGGCCGGTCTCGTGGGGATCGCCGGCGGTCACGCCGAGGGTGTCCATGAAGTTCGCCATACCGTCTCCTTGCCCTGACAACCCGCGCCTGAGACGTGCTGCGACCTATCGTGACGGTCATGTCCGATACCACGACCGCTCCCGCCGCCCGCCGGGCCCGGCGATCCGCCCGCACCATGGCCGGCTTCCTCACCGGCATGGGCGTCCTCCACCTCGTCAAGCCGGAGCCCTTCGACTCGATCATCCCCGCGTGGGTGCCGGGCAGCGCGCGGTCCTGGACCTACGGCTCCGGCGTCGCCGAGCTCGCCACCGCGGCGCTCCTCGCCGTCCCCCGCACCAGACGCGTCGGCGGCGCCGTGGCCTCGGCACTGTTCGTGGCGGTCTTTCCCGGCAACCTGGAGATGGCCCGGCAGTGGCGGGACCGCCCCGCCCACCTGCAGGCGATCTCCCTCGGCCGGCTACCGCTCCAGGCCCTGATGGTGGCGCAGGCGGAGGACATTCGGCGCCACGCGTGACGCGAGCGGGTGCGCCTGCCCGACGCGGGCGAGAGCAGGCCCCGGCCGACCCCCGCCGACGGTGCGGCTCGACTAGCGTGGCCGTCATGCGCCTGCTGCCTGCTCTCGCCGCCACCTGCGTCGCCCTCGCGGCCTGCTCGTCCGCAGGAGGCGACTCCTCGACCCCGGGATCCGGGGCCGGCGCCACCACGAGCACGAGCGGTATGCCGAGCGGCTCGACCACGACCGGGGCGCCGGGTGCTCTCACCACCCGCAGCGCAGCCCCCTCGGTCGCCGTCAAGCCGGTCGCCCTCCCGGCCGGGCACCGGTGGATGCCGATCCCGGCGCTGCACACCCGCCTCGCCCTGCCCACGACCTGGAAGGTCATCGACCTCGCCACCGTGCGCGACCAGCGTGGGACCCCCGCCTTCGCCGCGACCGCGGCGGCGCTGGGCTACACCGAGCAGGAGCTCGCGGACTTCGCGGCCTCGGGCGCCGTCGCCATGGCCGTGGGGCCGGACGCGGGCGACACCGCACCCAACCTGCTCGTGAAGTCCGTCGCGGGGGAGGCCTTCGCCGACGGCGACCACCTCACCTCCGCCGCCCGAGGCGCCACCGGGGTGCTCGACGAGCAGTCGGAGCCCGCGTGCCCGGCAGGCCCGTGCGTCCGCGGGGACTTCCATGCACCGCTCGGGGACGGGACCGTCGCCCAGATCTCCCAGCTGGCCGTGACCGTGGACGGCCAGCAGGACCTGGTCACCGTGGCAGCCGCCGACGCGGCCACGCGCGACGGCGTCATGGACGTCGTGGCCGCGACCTACACGCCCGCTCCCTGACGAGCGCCCGGACCGGAGGCCGACCCGCCGACCGGCCCGGCCTCGCCCTCAGCCGTAGGTGTCCCGCGGCCCTCGCCCGTCCGCGGACCGACGGCGACCCCGGCTCCAGCGGGGTGCGCTGGGCCCGACGACCCGCAGGTCCTCCACCACCCCCTCGCCGACCTCGGCCGTGAGCCGGCCCAGGATCGAGGAGGTCATGAGCCGCAGCTGCGTCGCCCAGGCCGTCGACGAGGCGCGCACCGTGAGGATCCCGTCCTCGAAGGTCAGCGGTTCGCTGTGCTCGGCCACCTCCGACCCGACGACCTGCGACCACCTCCCGATCACCGACCCGACCTTGACCTCGGACTGCCAGCCCCGGCCGGCGACCAGGTAGGCCAGGGTGTCCCCGAGGAGCAGCGGGTCGCGGCCGGCGGCGTCGACGCCGGTCCCGCTCAGCATGATCTCGGCGGGTCGTCGCTTGCGCCGCGGGCGGGATCCCGGACGCAGCCCCTTGGCCTTGGCCACCGAGCGGGCCCGTTGCAGCGCCGCGGCGGCCGCGGTCTCGGCGGCGTCCGGGGCGAGCCGTGGATCCGGGTCCTCGAAGGTCTCCTCCGCCAGCTCGGCGACCAGCTCGCCGGAGGGATCGTCGAGCAGGTCCTCGGCGAGGAGGTCGTCGGGCGTCCTCTCCTGGTCGGCTGCGCCGAGGTCGTTCGGCAGGTCCGTCATACCGCCGTCACCTCTCCCCGTTTCACGTGAAACCGAGCACCCTCGACCAGCTCCGGGGGCACGTCGTCGCCGACCGCAGCGGTGATGAGGACCTGCTCGCAGTCGGCGATCATCCCGGCCAGCCGGCTGCGGCGTCCCGCGTCCAGCTCGGCGAAGACGTCGTCCAGGACGAGCACCGGGTCGTCGCCGAGGTCGTGCCGCAGCAGCTGGAAGCTCGCCAGCCGCAGCCCGAGGGCGAAGGACCACGACTCGCCGTGCGAGGCATAGCCCTTGGCCGGGAGCTCGCCGAGCTGGAGCAGCAGGTCGTCGCGGTGCGGACCGACCAGCGTCACGCCCCGCTCGATCTCCTGCTCCCGCACCCGCAGGAGCGAGTCGGTCAGCAGGTCGGCGAGCTCGGTCGGCTCGGGCACCTCCCCGTCGGCGATCCGGGCCGTGGCCTCCTCGTGCAAGGACGAGCGATAGGTGATCCGCGCGTCCGACTGGCCGGCGCTCACCTCGTCGTACGCCTGGGACAGGTAGGGCCCCAGGTCCCGGACGAGCCGCAGCCGGGCATACAGCAGGCTGGCCCCCACCTGCGCGAGGTGCTGGTCCCACACGTCCAGGGTGTGCAACGCGCCCGCCAGGGCGTCCTCGACCGGCTCCTGTCCCTGGCCGTATGCCGACCGGCGGCGACCACCACCCTTGCGCAGGACGGGCGCGGCCGACTTGAGCAGGGCGTTGCGCTGACGCACGACCTTGTCGTAGTCGCCGCGCACCCCGGCCCAGCGGGGCTGCCGCTGCACCAGGAGGTCGTCGAGGAAGCGTCGCCGCTCGGAGGGGTCACCCTTGACCAGGGCCAGGTCCTCGGGGGCGAAGAGCACCGAGCGCACGGCGCCGAGCACCTCCCGGGTCCGCGACACCGGGGTGCGGTTGAGCTTGGCCCGGTTGGCCCGGCCCGGGGTGATGGCAAGCTCTACGAGGGTCTCGCGGCCGTCGCGCACCACCACGCCGCGCACGACGGCCTGCTCGGCGCCGTGGCGCACGAGCGGCGCGTCCTGCGCGACGCGGTGGGACGACAGGGTGGCGAGGTAGCCGACGGCCTCGACCAGGTTGGTCTTGCCCTGGCCGTTCAGACCCTCGAGGGTCGTGACACCGGGCGCCAGCGGGAGCTCCGCGGCGTGGTAGCTGCGGAAGTCACCGATCGACAGGTGCCGGAGATGCACCTCAGTGCTGCTGCAGGTCCCCGGTGCCGGAGGAGCGGCTGCCCTGCTCCTGGGCCGAGCCCTTGGCGCCGGTGTCGTCCTGCTTCTCCCGCGCGCCCTCGTGGACGTCGGACAGCGGCGTGCCCTCCAGCATCTTGACCGCGTGACCGCCGAACTGGCCGCGCAGGGCGGCGACCGCCTGCATCGCGGGGGAGTTCTCCTGGCGAGACTGGAAGCGGGCGAAGAGCGAGGCAGCGAGCACCGGCATCGGCACGGCGAGCTCGATGGCCTCCTCCAGGGTCCAGCGGCCCTCGCCGGAGTCGGTGGTGAACTCCGAGATGCCCTCGAGGTCGGGCGTCTCCTCCAACGCCTTGACCATCAGGTCCAGCAGCCAGGAGCGGACGACGGTGCCCCGGGTCCAGGCCTTGAAGCAGCCGTGGACGTCCTCGACGATGTCCTTGGCCTGGAGCAGCTCGAAGCCCTCGGCGTAGGCGTGCATCAGGCCGTACTCGATGCCGTTGTGGACCATCTTGGCGTAGTGGCCTGCGCCGACCTGGCCCGCATGGACGAAGCCCTCGTCGCGCGGCCCCTCGGGACGCAGCGCGTCGAAGATCGGCATCGCCCGCTCCACCAGCGCCTCGTCGCCGCCGACCATGAGCCCGTAGCCGTTGTCCTTGCCCCAGATGCCGCCGGAGACGCCGCAGTCGAGGTAGCCGATGCCCTTGCCGGCCAGGTGCTCGGCGTTGACGACGTCGTCGGTGAACTTGGAGTTGCCGCCGTCGATGACCAGGTCACCCTCGGCCAGCAGGCCGGAGAGCTTCTCGATCGTCTCGCGGGTGGGGTCACCGGCGGGGACCATGATCCACACCGTGCGGGGGGTCTGGAGGCGTCCGACGAGGTCCTCCAGGGAGGTCGCGTCGCTGATCTCGGGGTTGAAGTCGTAACCGATGACCTCGTGGCCGGCGGCGCGCAGGCGATCGCGCATGTTGCCGCCCATCTTGCCGAGGCCGATGAGTCCGAGCTGCATGGAAGGACCTTTCGTGGGAGCAGGGTGCGATGGGTGCTTACCCACCACACCTCGAGGCTAGGCGACGCAGGCGGCACCGGCGCCGGGCGGCCACCGACGGCTGACGCCGGGGCCTGAAGGTCGGCCGCCGGGGCGCCGGCCGTCAGGCGGGGAAGCGCACGGGCATCAGCACGTAGCGGTAGCTCAGGTCGGGCTCCGCGTCGGCGTCGGCCTGCCCCACCAGGACGGCCGGTCGGCTGGCCTGGGTGAACTGGAGGCGGCAGTGGCCGGTGCCGACGGCACCCAGCCCGTCGAGCAGGAAGTGCGGGTTGAAACCGATCTCGATCTCCGGGCCCGTCAGCGAGCACTCGACCGCCTCGCTGGCCTGCGCGTCGTCGCCCGCGCCCGCCTCGATCGACAGCTGGCCCTCGGTGAACCGCAGGCGCACCGGGGTGTTGCGCTCGGCCACCAGGGCCACACGCTTGACGGCCTCGACGAGAGCGGCCGTCTCGACGACGGCCTCGCTGTCCACCGAGGTGGGGAAGATCGAGGTGACCTTGGGGTACTCGCCGTCGAGCAGGCGGGTGGTGGTGCGGCGGGTGCCGGCCTCGAAGCCGACCAGGCCGTCGCCGCCCGCGGCGTCGCCCAGCGCGATCTCCACCGACCCGGAGGCCCCGAGGGACTTGGCCGTGTCGGACAGCAGCCGCGCCGGGATGAGCGCCACGTGGGCGGCGTCGGAGGCGCTGGGGGACCAGGTGAGCTCGCGCATGGCCAGCCGGTAGCGGTCGGTCGCCAGGAGCGTCATGGTCTCGCCCTGGATCTCCACGCGGACCCCGGTGAGGATCGGCAGGGTGTCACCCCGGTCGGCGGCGACGGCGACCTGGGCGACCGCCTGGGTGAAGGTGGTTCCGTCGATGGAACCGCTGGGCTGCGGGCTGCTCGGCAGCGTGGGGTACTCGCTGACGGGCATCTGCAGGAGCGCGAACCGGCTGGACCCGCACGTGAGCTGGACCTTGGAGCCGTCGGTGGCGAGCTCTGCCGGACGCGCGGGCAGGTTGCGGCAGATGTCGTTGAGCAGCCGGCCGTTCACGAGCGCCGACCCGGCCTCGGTCACCTCGGCCGCGATGGTCAGGCGCGCGGAGATCTCGTAGTCGAAGGCCGACAGGGTGACGGTGTCGTTGTCGTGGGCCTCGATCAGCACCCCGGCGAGGACGGGGGTCGGTGGGCGGTTGGGCAGCGCGCGGGCGACCCAGGTGACGGCCTCGGTGAGCACCTCGCGCTCGAGTCGGAACTTCACCTTGTCACTCCTCGGTCGTTCGGGCCCCGGGGACGGTCTCGACGGGTGGCGGCGGACGTGCGGGTCCGCGCCGGGCCGCGCCGGTGTCGTCGGGGCTGTGTGGATGGCGGCAGGCGTGGCCTGTGCCTGGGACGACAGTAGTGCACAGGGGTGACGGTCGTCGGTTCACGCGCGGGTGTGCCGAGCAGCTGTCCCTGTGCGTGGTCGGAGGCCTGCTGCTCGCGTTCGAGGGCAGGCAGGGCGGCCTGTGCGTGAGTCATCCCCAGATGTACGTGGGGCGGATCGATGCAGAGAACCAGGGTTAGTCGTCATCATCGGGCCTGTGGGAACTGTGGATAACTCATGACCTCGCACGTCACGACCTGGATCGCCCTGTGCATGGCTTGTGGATCCAGCGGTGGACGCGCTGCGTGACCTGTGGACAGAGCTTTTTCATCCACAGGCGGTCCACCGTTCTTGTCCGGTCGTCCCCAGGTGCGTGGGAGTTATGCCCCGGTTGTCCACCGGAGGCGGTGGATATCTGCAGATATGTCCGCCCGGGCCCGAGCGGTGGTGTGAGGTTTCATCACACTATGTCGCTATACGCCGAATGGGTGGACCAGTCGAGGGATCGTCTTGACTGATCGTAGTTGGTAAGCCTATTGGGGTGATCGACCACAGGCCTGTGGACAACCCTGTGGAAACGCCGATCCCCGGGCTGGGGACCAGTCCGGGGATCGGCGGGTGACGTGCCGCGTCGAGGGCTCAGCCCGGGGTCGACTTGATCCGGGTGGTGAGCTCGGTGACCTGGTTGTAGATCGCCCGCCGCTCGCTGAGCTGCTCGCGGATCTTGCGGTCGGCGTGCATGACGGTCGTGTGGTCGCGTCCCCCGAACTGCTGGCCGATCTTCGGCAGCGACAGGTCCGTGAGCTCGCGGCAGAGGTACATCGCGATCTGGCGGGCGGTGACCAGCACCCGCGAG
Organism: Arsenicicoccus dermatophilus; assembly: GCF_022568795.1. Classification (NCBI taxonomy): domain Bacteria; kingdom Bacillati; phylum Actinomycetota; class Actinomycetes; order Micrococcales; family Intrasporangiaceae; genus Arsenicicoccus; species Arsenicicoccus dermatophilus. The sequence continues at coordinate 114,130 of NZ_JAKZHU010000002.1, forward strand.
CGGGAGGTCCCGCACAGGTCCTCCACGGTCAGGCCGAAGTACGACGCCGTCTGCGCCATGATCGTCGCCGGGGTGATCTGGTTGGTCTGCTCGGCCGGGATCAGGTCCTTGAGGACGATCTCGGCCAGGGTCATGTCCACGGCCTGGTGGTTGAGGCTCGCGAAGGCCGTGACCCGGATCAGGGCGCCCTCGAGCTCGCGGATGTTGGTGGAGATCCGGCTGGCGATGAACTCCAGGACGTCGTCCGGGGCGGTCATCCGCTCCTGCACGGCCTTCTTGCGCAGGATCGCGATGCGCGTCTCCAGGTCCGGGGGCTGGACGTCGGTGAGCAGGCCCCACTCGAACCGGCTGCGCATCCGCTCCTCGAAGCCGCTCAGCAGCTTGGGCGCCACATCGGACGTGATGACCACCTGCTTGTTGGCGTTGTGCAGCGTGTTGAAGGTGTGGAAGAACTCCTCCTGCGTCTGCACCTTCCCCTGCAGGAACTGGATGTCGTCGATGAGCAGGAAGTCGACGTCGCGGTAGCGCCGCTGGAACTCGCCGGCCTTGTTGGACCCGATGGAGTTGATGAAGTCGTTCGTGAACTCCTCGGAGTTGACGTACTTCACCCGCACGTTGCGGTACATCTGCTGGGCGTAGTGACCGATGGCGTGCAGCAGGTGCGTCTTGCCCAGCCCGGAGCCGCCGTAGATGAACAGCGGGTTGTAGGCCTTGGCCGGCGCCTCGGCCACGGCGATGGCGGCGGCGTGGGCGAAGCGGTTGCTCGAGCCGATCACGAAGGTGTCGAAGGTGTACTTGGGGTTGAGCTTGGCGTCGCCGCCGTCCTCCGCGCTGAACGGCTTGCGGAAGATGTCGCGGATCCCCACGCCCTCGGCCATGAGCTCGCGCTCGTCGTCCCGGTCGTCGTCGATGCCGTGGCCGACCCGGGCCGCGACGTTGTCGGACACCAGGTGCAGCTCCACCGGATCGGCGTGGAAGCGGTCGGAGTAGGCCTCGCGGAAGCCGTCGCCCCCGGACCGCACCGCCCGCTCGTCCCGAGCCAGCCTCAGCCGGTCAGTCTCACCGTGCAGGGTGCCGGGGCCGCCGTCGGCGAGTCGGTCGGCGGACGTCAGGACGGTCGGGTGCTCACCAGCCGCCCGCTGGGGGTCGTCGTCGCGGTCCTCCGCCTCGCTGAGCTCCAACGAGCTGTCGATGGTGACGGCGAGCCGCACGTCGCGGCCGAGCTGCTCCTGCAGGGCGGAGACGAGCTCGGTCCGGATGTCCCGCTCCACCAGGCCGCGGGTGTAGTCGTTGGGCACGGCGATCAGCGCGGTGCCCTCGAGCAGGCCGACCAGGCGGCTGAGTCGCAGGAAGCCGCGGTGCTTGGCGGAGATCCCGTGGGACTCGAGGGTGCGCAGGGTGTCTCGCCATACGCGAGGGACGTCGACCTGGGCGTCGCTCACGGTGCCTCGTTTCGCTGGTGCGCGCGGATCCCCGGCGCACGGGGTGTGGACAGTCGGTCGGTCGGTCCCCCGGGCCGCCGCAAAGGCGCTGGTAGGAGGGTGATCCACATGGTTGTCCACAGGGTGTGGACAACCAGCATAGACAGGAGTGACCGACGCCACGGGAAGCCACCACGCTAACAACGGCTGTGTCGCGGCACAAAAGGCGTGGGGGCACGCCTGCGGGCGGTCCGGAGCCGGCCGGGCGCGTGTCGGTGGCGGGGCGGTGCAGGGGCGACGCCGGGACGGCGGCGGGACGGCGGCGAGACGGCGGGCGGCCGGCCCGCCCGGGCCGTCGTGGTCAGCGGGTTTGACCCCCTGGTCTGCGCTGACGTATTTTGGAGGGCCGTCGGCTGTGCCGACGAGTTCTGCATGCCACCGCCTCTTGCACCACGCGGGCGGGGTGCAGGACGCACCCGCCCGACCAGTCGCCGCAGGACGCCTCGCGCCCTGCCCAGCGACCCGACACCGTCAACGGAGTTCTCCCGTGAGCAAGCGCACCTTCCAGCCGAACAACCGTCGTCGCGCCAAGACGCACGGCTTCCGTCTCCGCATGCGCACCCGCGCCGGCCGCGCCATCCTGGCCGCCCGTCGCCGCAAGGGTCGCTCCGAGCTCTCCGCCTGAGACGCCCTGGTGCTGTCTGCGCAGCACCGCATGCGGGACAGCGCGGACTTCGCCACCACGGTGCGCGGTAGCACCTCTGTCCGTGCCGGCAGCCCGCTGCTCGTGGTGCACACCAACATGACCGACACGCGATCGGCTCGGCCGCCGCGGGTCGGTTTTGTTGTGTCCAAGTCCGTCGGCGGCGCCGTCCAGCGCAACCTCACCAAGCGCCGGCTGCGGCACGCCGCCCGAGCCCGGGTCGCCGGTCTCCCGGCCGGCATCGACGTCGTCGTCCGGGCCAACCCCGCCGCGGCCGAGGCAGGCTACGCCGCCCTCGACGCCGAGCTCGGGCGACTCCTGGCACGCTGCCTCGCCAAGGCCGGGGCACCTGACCGGGGCCGAGCGCCAGCCGGGGGCGGGGTCCTGGGATGACCGGGGAGCAGCCTTGGTGGCGGGGGTGGCGCTCCCACCCCCTGCGGGCGCTCGCCCTCGGCCTGATCCGCTTCTACCAGCTGTGGATCTCCCCGCTCACCCCGCCGAGCTGCCGGTTCTACCCCACCTGCTCCACCTATGCGCTGACGGCGGTCGCCCGGTTCGGCCCGATCCGCGGCTCCTGGCTCGCTGCCCGTCGCCTCGGGCGGTGCCATCCCTGGAACCCCGGCGGTGTCGACCACGTTCCAGAGGCGGACGAGCACGGCCGTCCGCGTCGCACGCCGTAGGCCCCGCCGCGGCGTCATACTGACAACGCCCCGCCGCTCCACCCCGGCGCCCGAGCGCCCGACCCTGAGGACCACATGAGCTTCTCCAGCCTGCTGTACCCCATCGAGGTCGTCGTGGCCTGGATCATGTACGGCTTCCACCAGATGTTCTCCTCGATGGGCATGGACCCGGCAGGCGGTCTGACCTGGGGGCTGTCGATCGTCGGTCTCGTGGTGGTCATCCGCATCCTCATCACGCCGCTGTTCGTCAAGCAGCTGCACGCCTCGCGCAAGATGACGCTCATCCAGCCCGAGCTGCAGAAGATCCAGGCGAAGTACAAGGGCAAGACGGATCCCGAGTCCCGGCAGCGGATGACCGAGGAGACGATGGCGCTGTACAAGGACTCGGGGACCAATCCCTTCTCCTCGTGCATGCCGATCCTGCTCCAGATGCCGATCTTCTTCGCGCTGTTCAACGTGCTCAACGGGCTGGGAGGCATCGCCAGCGGGGCGCGAGGTGCAGTGGGGCCGATCACCGCGGCCGTGGCCCGGCAGGCCGAGCAGTCGATGGTGTGGGGCGTCCACCTGTCCGACAAGTTCACCACCAGCAGCGACCTCAACGCCAAGGTCATCACCATCGCCATGATCGTCCTGATGTCGATCACCCAGTTCGTCTCGCAGCACCAGGCGATGACCAAGAACATGCCGGCGTCAGCCATGGACAACCCGATGTTCAAGCAGCAGAAGATGCTGCTCTACATCATGCCGATCATCTTCGCGGTGTCCGGTGTCAACTTCCCCATCGGTGTCCTCATCTACTGGCTCGTGACCAACCTGTGGTCGATGGGCCAGCAGTTCTACACGATCGGGCGGATGCCCACGCCTGGCTCGCCCGCCTACGAGCGGCTCGAGGCCAAGCGCAAGGCGCAGGGCAAGGCGATGCCGGGTGCCGACAAGCTGCAGCGCAAGCAGCCGGTCGCCGCCACCGACACCGTGGTGGGCGAGGTCGTCGAGGACGCCAGCCCCCGTCCGAGCGGCCAGCGCCAGCAGCCCCGGCGCACCAAGAAGCGCAAGGGAGGCGGCGGGTCGACCCGCGCCTGATCCCCAGCGCCGCAGCACACGTCCGGGTGGCGCCTCCGGGACGACCCTCGTCCTACCGCCGCCCCACGAGAGAAAGGGTTTCCCCGTGAGCACGAGCACCCCTGAGCACGCCCCCGAGGTCGACGACGACGCGACGATGGCCCCCGACCACGCCGGGGAGAGCCCCGCGGAGGCCGCGGCGGGCACCGGCAGCCGTGCGGCCCGTCTGCAGCTGCTCGAGCGCGAGGGCGAGGTGGCCGCCGACTTCTTGGAGACGCTGCTCGACATCGCGGACATGGACGGCGACATCGACGTGGACGTCGACGGCGACCGCGCGTCGGTGGCCATCGTCGACTCCGAGGAGGGCCGCGTCCCCCGCCGCCTGGTCGGCGACCACGGCCGCGTCCTGGAGGCGCTGCAGGAGCTGACTCGCCTCGCGGTGCAGGCCGAGACGGGCGAGCGCAGCCGGTTGATGCTGGACGTCGCCGGTCACCGGGCGGCCCGCCGCACCGAGCTGATCGAGCTGGCCCGCGACGCCGTGCGCCGGGCCAAGGACACCGGCGAGGAGCAGGCCCTGGCACCGATGTCGGCCTTCGAGCGCAAGGTGGTCCACGACGAGGTCCTCGCCGGTGGCCTCAGCTCGGAGTCCGAGGGTGCCGAGCCCCATCGTCACGTCGTGGTCCTGCCGGCCTGATGGCCGAGCGTCCGTCCGACGGCGCCGTCCCCGAGGTGGGGGCGGCGCTGCCGTCTGTGCCCCCCGAGGCGCTCCAGGTGTATGGCGATCACCTGGAGCGGGCCGAGGCCTTCGTGGCGACGCTGGGAACCTCGGGGGTGGAGCACGGCCTGATCGGTCCCCGGGAGGTGCTGCGGCTGTGGGAGCGGCACGTGCTCAACTGTGCGGTCGTCGCCGAGCTCGTGCCCCCCTCGGTCGAGGTGGTCGACGTCGGCTCCGGTGCCGGTCTGCCCGGACTGGCTCTCGCGATCGCGCGTCCGGATGTCCGGGTGCATCTCGTCGAGGCCCGTCAGCGGGCCACCGACTGGCTGGGAGCGACCGCCGCGGCCCTCGACCTGGACAACGTCGCTGTGCATCACGCCCGGGCCCAGGATGTCGTGGGGCGGATCGAGGTGCCCTTCGCGACGGCCCGCGCCGTGACCCGGCTCGGCCAGCTGACCCGGTGGTGCGCTCCGTTGCTCGCGCCCGGTGGGGTGATCCTGGCCCTCAAGGGCCGCAGCGTCCAGCAGGAGCTCTCCGATGAGGACGCCGAGCTGACGGCGGCGGGCGTCGTGGCGGCAACGGTGGTCACCTGTGGCAGCTGGCTGGACGAGCCCACCACGGTGGCGCGGCTGCGCCTCGCCGACACTCATCGACCCGGTGTTCCCATCGAGACGGTGTCTGCGCTGCGACGGGGGCGGGCGGGCAAGGGCAGACGCCCGCGCTGACCCGTGGGGTGGGGCGACGCCCACGCCGCGCCTCGGGTCGGTGCCATCCTGGCTCGCCGTGTCCCGCCGGACCAGGCGGGACGACCTGCTTGGTGCTCGCGATCAGGCCGGCGATCGAAGCGATCACGAGCACGGCGTTTCACGTGAAACGCCGTGCCGAGCGCGCGACCGGCGGGCCGCGTCGCTCCCGATGGAGCGCCAACTCGCCCTGGTTCGCGGTGATATCGCCATCGCTCCGCGTGTGACCCCGCACGCCTCCAGGCGACAGGATAGGTTCACGTGGACGGTCACGGATGACCGAGACTGTGGAGGTTTCACGTGGAACGGCAGGCCGACGAGCCGACGCCATCGCGGGGTTCACGCAACTCCAAGGGCGTCTGGTCCAGCTTCCGCCGGCGGCTGGAGTCGACGCTGGGCATGCGGCACGACGAGCGTGGTGGCGCCCTCTCCAGCGTGGCGCCGCACCCGCACCCGCGCCCCGAGGTGTCTCAGCGTCCGGGGGTGCACAGGGCGGACAGCCCGGCGCAGCCCGGGGTCAGCTCTCCCGCCAGGCTGCACCTGGGTCCGACGGCACCGTCCGGCGGTCCGGGGGCGGCACGGCAGCCGGGTGATCCCGCGGCGTCCGGCGCCGGAGCTGCTGACGGAGGGGCCGACCCCTCGGCCCTGACCCGCCCCGGTGCGCCAGGCGCGCCGACCTCGACGGCCCACCCCGACGGTGACGTCTCCGGCAGGTCGGCCGAGAGATCCGGGCTCGGGCTCATCCGCGACGCCGCGGGGGCCGCTGACCGCTCCTCGGTCGCCACGCGCGGCGGTGTCCCGACCCCCTCCCCGCTGGAGACGCAGCGGGTGCGCGCCCTGCTGCACGCCGAGGGGGCCAGGGGATCGGCCGCCGAAGCCCCCAGTGGCACGGAGACTTCCGCGCGCGCCGTTCCCGCTCGCGGGGAGGCGTCCAGCCGCTCGGCCGCGCCCGCACCGGGGGGAACGTCCGGCGGCTCGGCGGCTGGGGCGGCCACCGGTTCGCAGCGTGTGCCCACCCCTTCCGAGATCGAGACCCAGCGGGTCCGTGCGCTGCTGGAGGCCGAGCAGGCGCGACTGGCGCGATCGCGACGGAACGACGCCGGCGTGAACAAGCCCGTGGTGATCGGCAGTGGCACGCCGCTCCTGGTCACCCGAGGGGATCGAGCTCCCGCGACCGAGCACCAGGGACCCGCCACGAGCGGCGCCGAGAGCGCGCCGCCCACGAGGCAGGGTGACAGCCCGCGGGCCCAGGGTCTCGCAACCGACGCCGCCCGGGACGACGAGGCCGGGACCGAGAGTGCCCGGACCGACCGGCCGACGGGGGTTGCTTCTCGGGCCGACAGCGCCCACCGTGATGGAGCCCCGGACGACCGGTCCGAGGGCGTGACCACCGACGAAACGGACCCACGGTTCGACGAGAGCACCCGGGTCCGGCTCAGCCCTGCACCGGCTCCGACCGCTTCCCGCGTGGTGGGCCGTGGTGGCCTGGTCGACTTCGTCGCTCCGGACACCATCACCCTCCCGGTGATCAAGGCTCCTTTGGCGAGCGATCCGGACATGCCTGATGATGATGACGATGATCTCGCGCCCGCGGCTCGAGATCTGGGGGACGGCATGGGCGACGGACTAGGAGCCCTGGCCCGCTCCTGGGACCGGGACCTGCCTCGCGAGGGGCAGCCTGTCGAGCTGCGGCCGCGGACCCACCGCCCGCGTGGGGCGGAAGCTGCTGCAGACGCACCTGTCCGGAGCAAGTTCCTCGGTCACGCGGGGTCCGACCTACGCAAGTCCCGCCTGGCCTCTGCCTGGCACGAGTCCAAGGAGCGTCCTGTGGCTGATGCCGCACTGTTCGGTGAAGGTGGCGGCGCCGCCCGGCTGGAGCTGGCCAAGGTCGCCCCGGTCGTCACGACGGAGGGGCCGGTTCCACGTGAAACCGCGCGCATCGACGTCGTCGCCGCCCTGACCGCGCAGAACCCCACGGAGACCGACGTGCGTCGCGAGCGTCCGCGCCCCGTGCCCCAGGCCGAGAGCGGCTCCCTGACGGACGAGGCCGCCGGCACGACGCCGGGGGCACCTCGGCCCGCCGGCATCCACGTGGTCACCGAGCCGCTCCCGCGGCCCGCCCGGACGCGCGTGATGACGGTGGCCAACCAGAAAGGTGGCGTCGGCAAGACCACCACGACGGTGAACATCGCCGCGGCGCTGGCGCTGGGCGGGCTGCGGGTGCTCGTGATCGATCTGGACCCCCAGGGCAACGCGTCCACCGCGCTGGGCATCCCGCACCACGCCGAGGTGCCGAGCGTCTACGACGTGCTCGTGGATGGTCTGCCGATCGCCGATGCCGTGCAGAGCTGTCCGGACATCGAGGGCCTCTACTGCGCCCCGGCCACCATCGACCTGGCGGGCGCCGAGATCGAGCTGGTCTCTCTCGTGGCCCGCGAGATGCGCCTCGAGCGTGCGCTGACGGCCTACCTGCGGACCATGGAGGACAGGGGCGAACGGATCGACTACGTGCTGGTCGACTGCCCGCCCAGCCTTGGGCTGCTGACGATCAACGCCTTCGTCGCCGCCGAGGAGGTCTTCATCCCCATCCAGTGCGAGTACTACGCGCTCGAGGGCCTGTCGCAGCTGCTCAAGAACATCGAGCTGATCAAGGCTCACCTCAACCCCTCGCTGCACGTGTCGACCATCCTGCTGACCATGTATGACGCCCGAACCCGGCTCTCCTCCCAGGTGGCCGACGAGGTGCGGCGTCACTTCGGGCGGCAGGTCATCTCCGCCAGCGTGCCGCGGTCCGTCCGCATCTCCGAGGCGCCCAGCCACGGCCAGACCGTCATGACGTACGAGCCCAACAGCACCGGAGCCAAGTCCTACGCCGCGGCAGCGGTGGAGATCGCCCGGCAGCCTGCCGGGGACGGAGGGAAGCGATGAGTGACAAGCGACGCGGGCTCGGTCGCGGCCTGGGCGCCTTGATCCCTCAGACGGCTGCCGGGGACCGTCCCGTCGATGTCTTCTTCCGGGACGCGGAGACCCCCGGCGCCACCTCGACCGGGACGCCGGGCGGGCAGCGTCCCGGGGGGCACGCGGAGCGCACCGACCGGCGGGACCGCCCGGAGTGGCGAGCCGAGCACCTCGCCACGGCCACCGCCCTGGGTCTCGGGCGACGACCCCTGGACGCGGAGCCGGTGACCGGGACGGCGGGAACCGGAACGGGCGGCGACGAGGACACCGATGCGTTGGCCGCCGTCCCCGGTGCGTCGTACGCCGAGCTGCCGGTCCGGTCCATCCAGCCGAACGCCCGTCAGCCGCGCACCGTCTTCGACGACGACGACATGGCCGAGCTGGTCCACAGCGTCCGAGAGCTCGGCGTCCTCCAGCCGATCGTCGTCCGTCCCCTGATGGGGGAGTCCTCGGAGGAGCACGCGGAGGCGGAGTACGAGCTGGTGATGGGTGAGCGCCGGTGGCGCGCCAGCCAGGAGGCCGGTCTGGAGACCGTGCCCGCGATCATTCGCCGTACGGACGACGACGAGATGCTGCGGCACGCCCTCCTGGAGAACCTTCACCGCTCTCAGCTCAACCCCCTCGAGGAGGCAGCGGCCTACCAGCAACTGCTGGAGGACTTCGGGTGCACCCACGACGAGCTGGCCAGCCGGCTCGGCCGCTCGCGCCCGCAGATCTCCAACACCGTTCGGCTGCTGCGACTTCCCCCCTCGTGCAGCGGCGGGTGGCCGCCGGCGTCCTCAGCGCGGGGCACGCCCGAGCCCTCCTGGGGCTGGAGGACGGCGCGGCGATGGAGCGCCTCGCCCAGCGGATCGTGGCGGAGGGGCTCTCGGTGCGCTCCGTGGAGGAGATCGTCGCGCTCGGCGGGGACGGCTCCGCCGACAAGCCTGCTCGTCCCGGTCGAGCCGCCCGGACGCCGCCCGAGCTGGAGGAGGTCGCCAGCTCGCTGGCGGACCGCTTCGAGACCCGCGTGCAGGTGGCCATGGGCAAGCGCAAGGGCAAGCTCACGGTGGAGTTCGCCTCGATGGACGACCTGCAGCGGATCCTCACCCTGATGGGCCGCGAGTGACCACCGGTGTTTCCCGTGAAACCGCCGCCACCGCGACGGCGTTCCTCGTGAAACCTGACCGAGACGCATCCCGTTCCACGTGAAACGCCGGGCGGTTCCGCCCTCTCCGTCGAGATCGGCCGTCGGCGGTTCCACGTGAAACGGAGACCGGTGTAGGAGGCCCCCCGGCTGCGGCCGGGGGGCCTCCTACATGGTTCGGGGTCTCAGGCGTCGTGCTGCGCGACGACCCGCTCGGCGATCTCGGCATACACGTCCGCCGGACGCAGGCCGGTCCCGGCGAGCGCGATGGGCACCTGGCTCGTCTCGGTGAGGCCGGGGGAGACGCTGCACTCCAGGAACCACGGCACCCCTGCCTCGTCGACGATGAGGTCGGTGCGGGACAGGTGCCGGTGATCGAGCACCTCGTGCGCCGTGAGGGCCGCCTCGCGGGCCGCCTCGAGCGCGTCGGCAGCCAGCCGAGCCGGGGCGAAGTACTCCGTCTCGCCGGCGGTGTACATGTGGTCGTAGTCGAAGATGCCGTCGACCGGGCAGATCTCCACCGGCGCGAGCGCGCGCCGGGCACCGTCCGCCTCCTCGAGGACCGTGACCGAGACCTCGGTGCCCGTGACCACGTGCTCGACGAGGGCGAGGTCGTCGTAGGCATAGGCATCCACGAGGGCAGCCCCGAGCTCAAGGGAGGTGGTGGCGAGGTGGAGACCGAGGGCGGACCCGCCCCGGGCCGGCTTGACCGCGAGCGGCAGGCCGAGGTCGGCGGTGATGCGCTCCAGCACGCTGCCCGCGCCCAGCTGGCGGAAGGTGCTGTGCGCCACGGCCACGTGGGCCGGGGTGGCCACCCCGGCCCGGGCGACCAGAGCCTTCGCGACCGGCTTGTCCCACGCCAACCGCGCGCCGGGACCGCATGGACCGACGTACGGCACCCGCAGATGGTCCAGCACGTCTCGCAAGGACCCGTTCTCGCCCGGGCTGCCGTGCAGGGTGGGCCACACCAGGTCCGGCCGCAGGGAGTCGATCAGGGGCAGCAGGCCGCGATCCAGATCGGCGTGGTGCACCTGGAAGCCCTTGCTGCGCAGGGCCTCTCCGAGGCGACGACCCGAGCGGACCGAGACCTCACGCTCGTGCGAGAGGCCGCCGGACAGGACGAGGACGGTGGTCATGACACCTCCGGGGAGGGCAGGAGGACCCGGGGGCCCTCGTGGCTGGTGCGGGCACAGGGACCGAAGGTCTCGAGGAGCTCCTGCTCCCGCTCCACGACGGTGGCGAAGCGGCGCACGCCCTCGTGGATGCGGTCGGGAGCCGGATAGGAGAAGTTGAGGCGGGCGTTGCGGCGGCCGGAGCCGTCGGCGTAGAACCCCGTGCCCGGCGCGTAGGCCACGAGCTCCTTGACCGCCAGCGGAAGCATCGCCTTGGTGTCCAGACCCTCGGGCAGCTCGATCCAGAAGAACAACCCCCCGCGCGGTCGGTGCCAGGTGGCCTGGGGCAGCAGGGCGGTGAGTGCCTGCGCCATCGCGTCACGCCGCTCGCGATAGAGCTCGCGCAGCCCGGCGGTCTGCTTCTGCCAGTCGAGCTCGGCGAGGTAGCGGGACGCGACGGCCTGGGTGAAGGCGCTGGGACACAGGATGGCCGCCTCGTTGGCGAGCACCAGCTTCTCCTTGACGGCGTGCGGCGCCACCGCCCAGCCGACCCGCAGCCCGGCGGCGAAGATCTTGGAGAAGGTCCCGAGGTAGATGACCCCCTCCTCGTCCAACGACCGCAGCGCGTCGTAGGTGCGGCCCTCGAAACCCAGCAGGCCGTAGGGATTGTCCTCGACGACCAGGACGCCGTGCCGGCGACAGACCTCGAGCACGCGGGGGCGCCGCTCGTCGCAGAGCGCGGTGCCGGCGGGGTTCTGGAAGGTCGGGACGGTGTAGAGGAACTTGATGCGCCGGCCCTGGGCGAGCAGACGCGTGAGGTGCTCGTCCAGAGCCTCCGGGACCAGCCCGTCGCCGTCGCAGGGCACGTGCACGACATCCGCCTGGTATGCCGCGAAGACCCCGAGCGCCCCGACGTACGAAGGAGACTCGGCGACCACCACGTCACCGGGGTCGAGGAAGACCCGAGACACCAGGTCCAGGGCCTGCTGGGAGCCCGTCGTCATGACGATGTCGTCGGGATGGACGTCCAGGCCCTCCAGCCGCATCACGTCCAGCAGCTGCTCGCGCAGCACCGGGTCGCCCTGGCCGGAGGAGTACTGCAGCGCCGTCAACCCCTGCTCGCGCAGCAGCCGGTCCACCGTGGCGCCCACGTCGGGCAGCGGGAGGGCGTCGATGCTCGGCATGCCGCCCGCAAGGGAGACCACCTCCGGTCGCGAGGCGACGGCGAACAACGCCCGGATCTCGCTGACCTTCATGCCGGTGGTCCGTGCGGCGTAGGACTCCACCCAGGGGTCCAGCCGGGAGCCCACGGGGTGCTGGTCGGTCATGGTCGTGCTCCTCGCGCTCTGACCCCGCCCGCGGTGGCCGGGTCTGCAGGACGGCTGCGGACACCTGCCCTCGCCGTTAGCCTGGGTCTACCTGAGACGAGCAGTGTCCCACGCTGTCCGTCGCCTCGCGGAGCGGTCCGCGCAGGGACCGTTCTGGCCGGAGGTGCGCCGCATGGGGAGTCGCGAGGTGGTGCCGCTGTCGGTGGCCACCGTCGACCTGCTGCGCGAGCCCTGCCGTGGCTGCGTGCGCTGGCTGCGCGATCCCGTCGAGGCGCACGCCGGCCAGGAGCGCCGGTCGACCCCCCGGCAGCGCGCCTGGGTGGCGGAGGTGACGCGCGAGTGGGGCCCCCCGGGGGTGCTCGTCCGTGAGGGCGACCGCACCCAGGCCCACGTGGTCCTGGCTCCGCCGGCCTATGTCCCACGCGCGCTGCTGCCGGCCACGGCGCCGATCGGGCAGGACGCCGTGCTCCTCCTGTCCTTGTCCTCGGCCGGCCGCAGCCACAGCAGGGTCGCGGTCCAGGCCCTCTCCCGGGACCTCGTGCGTCGGCGCGTCCGCGCGGTCGAGGCGTATGGCGGACCGGAGACCGTGCCGGGATGCCTGCACCTGCCGTCCGGTCCCGTCGCCGCCGACCCGGCACCCGCAGGGGGGCCGGTGCCGGTCCCGGGGCGGCGGCCGCGGTCCGACGGGCCGTGGCCGTCCCCTGACCTCTGTCGGGTGCCGACCCGCCTGCTGCTCGACCTCGGCTTCGAGGTGGTGCGCGAGCACCCGACCGTGCCGCGGCTGCGGCTGGACATGCGCTCGCTCGCGATGGTGGTGGACCAGCTGGGGGCCCGGCTCAGCCGGTGGTCGCCCGCGCACGCGACAGCGCCCGCCACGACCTGGGGTCATGGGCGGGCGCCGGCGTGGGATCCGCGGCTGGGTCAGGAGAGGTAGTCCTCGAGCTCCTTGAGCAGCTTGGGCTTGGGCTGGGCGCCGACGATGGTCTTGACGACCTCGCCGTTCACATAGAGGTTGAGCATCGGGATGCTGGTGACGCCGTACTTCGCAGCGGTCTGGGGGCTGGCGTCGACGTCGACCTTGACCACGTCGATCTTGTCGGCGTGCGCGCCGGCGATCTCGTCGAGGATCGGGGCGATCTGGCGGCACGGGCCGCACCAGGTGGCCCAGAAGTCGACAAGGACGGGCTTGCTGCTCTGCAGCACGTCCTGCTCGAAGGTCGCGTCGGTGGTGTCCTTGGTGTTGGCGCCCATGGGCTTTCCTCTCGTTGGGTGGGGACTGCTCGTGTGGTGGTGCTGGGAGAACTGGTGGCGGCTCAGCGGGACGGGGCGGAGCCCTGGTCCTCGGTCCGGTCGTCGGGCGTCGTGTCGGCGGGCGGGGTGGCCCCCTCCTCACGGGCGGCGAGCCAGCGCTCGGTGTCCAGGGCGGCGGCGCAGCCCGAGCCCGCGGCGGTGATGGCTTGACGATAGGTGTGGTCGACCAGGTCACCGCAGGCGAACACGCCGTCGAGGTTGGTCGCGGTCCCGCGCCCCTGCACCAGGACATAGCCCTCGTCGTCCAGGTCGACGATGCCGCGCACCAGCTCGTTGCGCGGGTCGTGGCCGATGGCGACGAAGACTGCCGCGGTCTCCAGCTCGCGCTCGGCCCCGGTCACGGTGTCGCGCAGGGTCACCGACTCGACCTTGCTCTCGCCGTTGATGGCGACGACCTGGAAGTTCCACGCGAAGTCGAGCTTGTCGTTGGCCTGCGCGCGCTCGGCCATGATCTTGGAGGCTCGCAGCTCGTCGCGGCGGTGGACCACGGTGACCGAGCTGCCGAAGCGGGTGAGGAAGGTCGCCTCCTCGATGGCCGAGTCGCCGCCGCCGACGACCACGATCGGCTTGTCGCGGAAGAAAGCCCCGTCGCAGGTCGCGCACCAGGACACACCTCGACCGGAGAGGCGCTGCTCGTCCTCCAGACCGAGCTCGCGGTAGGCGGAGCCCATCGCCAGGATGACGGCGTGGGCCCGGTGCTGGTTGCCCTCGCCGTCGGTCACGACCTTGATCTCGCCGGCCAGGTCGACCTGGGTGACGTCGTCGCGGACCAGCTCGGCACCGAAGCGCTCGGCCTGGGCGCGCATGTTGTCCATCAGGTCCGGACCCATGATGCCGTCACGGAAGCCGGGGAAGTTCTCGACCTCCGTGGTGTTCATCAGGGCTCCGCCGGCGGTCACCGAGCCCTCGAAGACAAGCGGTTCAAGATTGGCGCGGGCGGCGTAGACCGCAGCGGTGTAGCCGGCCGGGCCGGAGCCGATGATGATGACATTGCGGACGTCGTTGGTCATGGGGTCCTTCATCCGTGATCGTGGGTGCGACGCCGGGGGGCGAGCAGCGCCGCGGGAGCGAGACCACTGTCCCATCCTCTCCGCGTGGACGAAAACCCGGTGTGCGCCTAGGACATTCCCGCAATGCAGGGGCCCGGGCCCGACGTCACCGCGTGTTTCACGTGAAACACGCGCTGTCCATCCCGGTCGATACCTGGGGCCTGCGGGTCACCGGGTGCCGGTGACGGGTGGGGTGAGCAACGTCGCGGAGCCGCGCACGCAGGGGAGGTTCGCGGCATACACCACGACCCCCTCGCCCTGGTGGGTCGCGAGCACGACGGCGGGCTTGCCGGCATAGCTCGTGACCTCGGCGGCCAGCAGGCGGGACGGGGTGCCACCGAGGGCTGCCAGGCACTCCCGGACGCCGTCGGGAGTGCCGATCGGGCCGACGTGGGGCTGCTCGAGCGTGTGCGGGACCGGAGGCGACCAGCGGTCGGCGAGCATCGTCCGCCCCTCGCGCAGGAGGTCGTCGCCGGGCACCGTGCGGCTCAGGCGCACCTGCACGGGGACCAGGTCGGGCGCCACCGCCACGGCCATGCCGGGAGGCGACTGGCGGGCGGTGGCGGAGGTGTCGAGGGTGGCGGAGACGTCCGAGCGGCCGTGCAGCTGCTCGAGGAGGGCGGGGGTGGCGAGCCCCACCGCGGTGACCGCGGCGGCTGCGCCGAGCAGGAGCGGGATGGTGCGGCGGCCAGGGCGCCGCCGGGTCCGGGTGGCACCGGACAGGGGAATGACGGGGGCGAGCTCGACCGGGGGGGCCGCCGGGATCTGGCGGCCGCGCGCCTCGGCCTCGAGCGACGCGGTGATGCGGGAGACCAGGTCCGCCGGCATGGGCCCCGGGTCAGGAAGGGCGGCGAGCAGCTCGCGGACGCCCGTGGGGTCGTCGTCGGTGCTGCGTGGCGGATCGGGGACCTGTGGTCCGGACGGGGCATTCGGGCGGTCCGGTCGCTCGTCCCCGATGGGGCGGGTCGTCGTCACGGGTGGGCACCTCCCTCGGCGTGGGTCCGGTTGGTGTCGGCCGCCTCGCGGCTGCCACGTGTATGACGCGTCCTCACGGCCGATGGTTCCCGGCGGCCTTCGGCTGACCGGTCCGCAGCCCGAGCAGGCTCGCCATCGCCGTCCGGCCGCGCGCGCAGCGGGACTTGATGGTGCCCTCGGCGACGTCGAGGACCTGGGCGGCCTCGGCGACGCTGAGCCCGTGCATGTCGACCAGCACGAGGGCGAGCCGCTGTCCCTCGGGCAGGCGCTCCAGGGCCTCGCGCACGTCGAGGGCGACCTCGAGGGAGGCGTGCTCGTCGCGCCCGTCGGCGAGGTCGAACTCCGGCAGCTCGCTCGTCGGCTTGAGCCGCCGCAGCCGGTCCAGGCAGGCGTTGACGACGATCCGGTGCAGCCAGGTCGTCACGGCCGCCTCGCCGCGATAGGACCCCGCCCTGCGGAAGGCCGCCACGAAGGCGTCCTGCACCGCGTCGGCTGCCAGCTCCCGGTCGTTGCAGGTGCGCATCGCGACGGCCCACATCCGGTCGCGGTGCCGGCGGTAGATCTCGCCGAACGCGTCCGGGTCGCCGGCCAGGTGAGCCGCCATGAGGGCCCGGTCGTCGGCGGTCTGCAGGTCGAGAGGGGTGTCCATGGTGACGGCTCAGGAGATGGTGATCTCGGACAGGGCGGCGTAGTGACCGCCCATCTGCGCGGGGCTGTTGGTGAACCAGACGACGACGTAGGACTTGCCGGGGGTCCCCGGCTTGACGTCGACGGTGACCTCGCCGGAGGCGCCCTTGGCCGAGCCCAGCGGCAGGGCGCCGTCCTTGGACTCCCCGTCGCTGGCGTAGACCGTCAGGTCCTGGCCGGGGCTGTCGGGCAGCGTGAGCTTGATCTGGTGCAGCGTCGGCTTGTTGTCCCCGAGGTAGACCGCGATGCCGACCCCGGACTTGAGGTTGCCGAAGGTGTCCGAGGAGTAGCGCTGGCTGCGCCAGTAGGTGTCGGCCCGGCCGTCGCGGACCTTGTTGGCCATCGCGTTGTTCTCGGCCTCGTCGCTGCCCTCGGGGTCGAAGGCGGTCAGGCCGACGATGGCGACGGGCGGCGCCGCGACCGGGGGTGCGGTGGCCGAGCGACTGGCCAGCACCTGGCCGCCGGAGCCCACCGTCACCGTGACGGCCGGCGCGGTCGAGGTGTAGGTCCGGGCGACCGGGGGAGCGTCCAGCTGGCGCTGGATGTTGTGCACCATCGCGTAGATCCCGATGAGCCCCCCGACGAGTGCGAGGACGAGGCAGCCGGCGATCAGGGAGAGCACGAAGTTGGCCTGGCGGGGCGAGGGCGTCCCGGTCGGCACGTCGCTGACGAAGACCGGGGCGACCGGCTCGGCCTGGTGGGCCTCGGTCGTCAGTGCCTCGACGGGGGTCTGCCCGGCCCGGGCCTCGGCGCGCTGCTCGGCCCGGCGCTCGGTCCGCCGCTGCCAGGGGCCTGCGGCGGCCTGACCCAGCTGGCGGGCGCGGACGGCGGTCGCGCCCACCGCTGCCATCGCCGCCGCCTGCGCCTTGGTCGGGGGGTGCTCGATGTCGGTGCGCAGGTCGTCGGCCAGCTGGGGGAAGGGCGGGGCGGCCGGAGCAGCGGGGCCGGCAGCAGGCGGGGGTATGACGGCTGTCGCGGCTGCGGCGCCGGTCGAGGCGACTGCGGACGCCGGGGCCGCGGCTGCTGGGGCTGCGGGCACCTGACCGGGAGTGGCCGAGGGCTCGGCGCCCGCCACGGTGGGCTCGGCCGGTGAGCCGCCGGCGGGGCGGGTGCTGGGGACCGCGCCGGAGGCGACCACCGCGATCTGCTCGGTGGGCACGACCGGCGGCGTGCCGTCACGCAAGACCTGCGCGAAGGCGCCCGGGGAGGTGGCCTTGCCGCGGCGCCCCAGGGTCTGGGTGACCAGGTGCTCCAGGTCGTCGGGCACGGCGGGGACCAGCTCGGACGGCGGCGCGGGGGCGCCGGCGACGCGAGGCGTGGGGCGCAGCCTGCTCCGGTCGATGCCCGGCCAGGTGGCGGTGAGGGCGGCGTGCAGCAGCGCGGCGAGGGCGACGGCGTCGGTGCGGGACGCCTGGACGGCGTTGAGGTGGTCCCGTCCGGCCAGGGCGGCCTCGACGGCCACCCCGTGCACGGCAACGGACCCGTCCCTGCGGCGCAGGACGTCGTCGGGTGTCAGCTCCAGGTGGTGCAGCCCACGACTCGCGGCCGCGTCCAGCACCTCGGCGACGTCGAGGACCACCCGGCGGGCGCGAGCCGCGGGCAGGCCGCCCTCGGCGAGCAGGGCGGTCAGCGTCGTGGCTCCCTCGGGGGCCTCCTCGACGATGTGCACGAGTCCGTCCTCGCTGCCCGCGTCCAGGACCGCGAGCAGGCGCGGGTCCGTGAGCGACGAGACCCGCCTGGCCGCGTCCAAGGCGCCGGCCGCGGCCGGGTCCTTCTCCGGGATTACGGTCACCAGCACTCGGCGACCCAGAGTCGTGTCGTCGGCCTCCCAACGCTCGAGGCGCGCGGTGTGCGTAACCCGTTGGCGCAGGTGATACCTGCCTCCGATGGACGTGCCCGGTCCCACTGCCGGCATACGCCTGTCCCCTTCCGTCTCACGCAGCGGGCGGGGTGGGCGTCGGGCCCGGGGCCCGGGCCCGTCGCGTTCACCGCATTCTAGGTGGTGCCTGGTCCCCAGACTCTGGCACGGGGCTCCTCGGAGTGGCTAGGTCCTCGCCGGGACCGGCAGGCGGGAGCGCAACCGCCGGGTGACCGGGCTCAGCAGGTCGGCCACCTCCTTGACGTGGAAGGTGTGCGAGAGGACGAGGAACACCGCGAGGAAGATCAGCCCGCCCACGAGCAGCTGGGTGAGGAAGGACAGGAAACCGATCCCGACCACCACCTGGATGCCCTCGATCAGACCCCACGTGAGCAGCCCGGCGACGGTGGAGATGATCGCGAGGCGCACGTGCAGCCGCACGATGCGGTTGAGCGGGAGCCCACCGACGCGCCGCTGGGCGATCAGCACGAAGGTCACCCCGGCGACGAGGTTGCCGAGGGTCTGGCCGATGGCGATCATCGCCACCGAGTGACCGGGCGGGCCCCACAGGGCCCCCACGGCAAAGACGACCTGCACCCCCGTGAGGAGAACCTGGAGCCACAGGTTGGTGCGGCCGTCATCGGTGGCGAAGAGGAATCGCGCCTGCAGGGTCGTCCATCCGAAGGGGATGAGCCCGAAGATCATCACCCCGAAGACGATCGCGGTCTCGCGCAGCGAGCCCTGGCGCAACAGGCTGGGCATCGCGACCCCCAGGCCGGGGACGGCGAGCACCAGGCCGGCGACGGTGATGGGGACGAGCGCGACGGAGGGCAGGGTCAGACCGCGGGTGAGCAGGACCCGCAGCTCGGACCGGTTGCCCTCGTTGGCCGCCACGGACATCGGGGGATAGAGCGCCGTGATGATGGACGTGGTGATGATCGAGTGGGGCAGCATGAAGAACAGGAACGCGACGTTGTAGACCATCACGCCGGCCACCAGCAGGTGGTCGTGCGAGGCCCGCGCCTGGACCGTGAGCATGACCTTCATGGTCGCCCAGCCGCCCACCTGGCTGACGAGGAGCGCCGCGAAGGCCCACCCCGCCGTGCGCGTGGCGGACCCGAAGCCGTGCCCGCGCAGCCCCCACCGGGGCCGCCAGCGGTAGCCGGAGGCGCGCAGGGCGGGGACCAGGGCCACCGCCTGCAGGACGATCCCGAGGGTGGTGGAGACGCCCAGCAGCAGCACCATGTCGCGCGTCCACTGCTCCGGCCGCAGGTGGTCGGACCCCGGATAGAGCATCTGGAAGGCCAGCAGGCCGGCGATCTGCACGACGTTGGCGAGGACCGGGGTCCACATGAAGGCGCCGTAGCTGCCCCGGGCGTTGAGGACCTGCCCCAGGATGGCGTAGGTGCCGTAGAAGAACAGCTGCGGGATGCAAAGGTAGGCGAAGTCGACGGCGAGCCGGACCTCCGGCCCGTGGCCGCGCAGGCCGTAGAGATTGACCAGCGGCGCCGCGGCGACGGTGGCCACGATCGTCGCCCCCAGCACCAGCGCGAAGCAGGCCGTCAGCAGCCGGTCCACGAGGTGGTCGCCGTCCGGCTGCTTCAGCGCCTTGGTGATCTGGGGGATGAGGACGGCGTTGAGCAGACCGCCGGAGATCAGGATGTAGATCAGGTTGGGCAGGGTGTTGGCGACCTGGAAGGCGCCCGAGCTGATCGTGAGAGATCCGATGCAGTACGTCAGGAGCGACTGCCGGATCAGCCCGAGCATGCGGCTCACCAGCGTGCCGGAGGCCATCAGCGCGCTGGCGCGGCCCAGGGTCTGCTTCTTGACGGGCGCCGATCCCTCGCTGCGTCGGCGCTCCTGCTCCAGGGCCAGCGCCTGGGCCCGAGCGCGAGCGCGGTGCCGGCCCACCTCCAGACCCGTCTCCCGGGCGGCGCCCGAGGGGCCGTCCGGATCGGCGATGTGCCCGAACTCCCCGGTGTAAGCACCGTCCGGGAACTCGTGGCTGTAGACCGAGAGGGGGATCTCCTCGGTCAGCGAGGCCTCGGGCGGGTAGCCGCGGTCGTCGTCGCTGAAGCGGTCGTAGGGGCGGAAGCGGCTCATCACGGATCCTTGGGGGAGCTGTCAGCGCCGAGGACTGCCTCGGCGACGGCGTCGTGGTCACCGAGCTCCCGCTCGGCGCGCGTCGGGCCGCCGCGGCGCAGGGCGCGCGCCAACCCGAGCACGAGAATCCCGCCGACGATACCTGCGATGAGCGCGAACACCCACGCACTGGTCGGCCGGACGTTCATGTTGACGGTACTGGGCGAGCCCAGGACGACACCGTCGGGGGTGGTGAGCCGGGCCTCCAGCGGGACGGTCCCCGCGGCCCGCGCCGACACCTGCACCCGCGTGGTGGTGCGGCTGCCTGCCGCGATGGACAGCGGCGGCGGCGCCTTGTCCACGCGGAGGGTCCCGATCCCGGGGACGAGGTCCAGGCGCAGGTCGTGGACGGCATACGGCAAGGAGTTGGTGACGGTGATCTGGATGACGCCGGTGTCGGCGAGGAAGTTGAACGTGCTCGGAGGCACCTGCACCCCCCGGCGCACCTCGTCGACGGACTCCTCCAGGGTATGGCGCAGCCCCTCCCACTCCTGCGGCCGACCCCGCCACCGGGCAGAGGCGAGGTCACGCAGGGCCGTCGTCCAGGACGTGGTGAGGCGCTCCTCGCCCGGGAGGATCTTGCGCAGACCGGTGACCGCACGTGCGCCCTCCGCGAGCTCCTGGGTGGTTTGCGGGGTCAGCGGCGACGCGGCGGCGGGCCGCAGCCGCGAGGGCGCGGTAGCCCGGCTGCCGGCGCTGAGGAAGGTGCTCGCGTCCACCTGACGCAGCCACGGCACCGCGCGGGTCGCCCGCCAGAGCCGCCGCAGGGCGGCCGGGCTCAGGGCCGCGTCCCGGGGCACGGCGACCAGGGTGGTGCGACGGGTGCCGGGGCGTTCGCCGAGCAGGGTCAGGGACTGCCCCAGGAACTCCTGGACGAGCTCGGCGTCCGTGCGCGTGCGCCGGCCCGACGTGACCAGGCTCAGCCGCTCGTCGTAGGCCAGCAGCGGCAGTCCCTCGGAGCTGCGCTGCCCGGCGCCCGGGGTCAGGTCCGGGGAGCTGCGGATCGCGCTGGTGGAGACCAGGGCGGCCGCCGGGGCCGTGCGCGCCGTGGCCGCCTGCCAGGACGCCGTCCGCCCGTCGGGCCACAGCCCGTCGGCGGGCCAGGCGACGGAGTCCGGGACGGAGCGGCCCACCGCGCTGTCGAGCGGCGAGGCCTGCTGGGGCCACAGCAGCGGCCGCAGCGAACGCGGGTCTCCGGCGAGCAGGGCGGCGGTGTCGGGGTCGCCCGGGGGCAGGGCCCACAACGGCTGGGTGTCGTCGAGCGCCCGCAGCCGGGCGGCGAGCTGCTGGGCGTCGCGGGCCGCCCCCGCCAGGGCACTGGCCCCGGAGCCGGGGTTCGCCGGAGCGGAGGTCGTCGGGGAGGGGGTGGGCGTCGGGTGGCTGCCGGCCGGGGGACGGCCGGTGGCCCCGACGAGGGGGTGCGGGGGCGAGGTGCCGGCCGGCGTGGACGTGGTCCGGGTCCTCGTGGGGGTCGGGGGCAGGGAGGGCACGGCCGTCGGATCGGTGATCAGGCCACCCGGACGGCTCGGCGGGGCGAGGACGGAGGGGTCCACGAGCCAGGTGACCGGCGTGCCGGCGGCGGCGTCGAGCCGCTGCTGCAAGGGTCCCTGGGGCCCCACCGCCCGGGACCAGGCCGCCCCCACCTGTGCCGCCGTGCCCGCCGTGAGCTCGGGGTCGGCGGGGAGCGTGATCGGGGCGATCCAGGCCAGGCGGAGGGGTTCGTACTCCGGGGTGGCCCGCAGGCCCGGCAGGACCGAGCGCAGGACGCCGGCGCGGGTCGTGCCCGAGCGCACCTCGACGGCCAGGGGGTAGGCACCGAAGGGCCGCCCCCTCGGCACCGCGGTCGCCGGGATCGCGAGGGTGAGCGTCGAGGTGCCCCGCGCCGCCAGCGGCGGGATCCGCCCCTGCGCCACCTCCCGGGAGGTCAATGGGCGGGGCGTCGTCGCGTGCAGCCAGGAGTCCAGCACGGCCCGGCCCGTCACCGGCGTGTCGCCCACCAGCAGGCGCGCGGACAGCGGGCCGGTGGCCGCAGGGGCCGCGACGGTGAACCGGACCTTCACCTCCTCGCCAGGCCGAGCCACCACGGGGGTCACGTCGTCCAGGGTGATCGACACCCGGGCGGCCGTCCTACGCACCTGGGGCGCCGCCGTCACGGAGCCGGGACGGGCCGAGGCGGCAGACGGAGCCACGGAGGGCACGGCCTCGTGGGGGCTCGCGGCGCCACGGGAGGGCGCGGCTGCCGCCGTCGGCATACCGCCGAGGAGCGGAACGAGCGTGGTCAGGGCCGCGGCGAGCCTCGCCGCCGCCCCCCTCGCGCCTCGGATCACCGGTCGCCGGCGAGGCGCTGCCAGGCCGTGGCCGCGATGCGCCGCTCGTTGGGGAAGGTCAGCTCGGTCGTGCGGTCGCCGAGTCGCACCCACGCCACGTCGATGGCCTCCTGGTCCGGATCGTTCTCGATCGTCAGCTGGCCGCCGAGGGCCTCCAGCAGATAGTGGTGCACGACCTTGTGGACGCGCGACGTCGCCGTGGTGAACCAGTAGTCGATGGACCCCAGCGGGGCGATCACCCGCCCGTGGATCCCCGTCTCCTCGGCCACCTCGCGCACCGCGGTCTGCTCCAACGTCTCCAGGCCCTCGATGTGCCCCTTGGGCAGGCACCACTCGACGCGGCCCGCCCGGTTGCGCCGGGCGATGATCGCCAGCTCCGCCAGCCCCCGCTCCACCCGGACGATCACCCCGCCCGCGGAGACCTCCTCCACGGCAGGCAGTCGCCGCGGGAAGCGGGCAGCCGGGCTCATGGGGTAGGGACTGGACACCCCAGCACTCTAACGAGTACCCCTGGGAGGGCGCCTGCTGCCACGTCGGGACGATGTGAGGTGAGCGCTGAGTGATGATCGCTCGCGCGCAGCAGTCACGGGCCGACCCGCGCCACCGGGGGACTCTTCTAAGGTGGGGTGCTGTGCCTGGACCCACCACCACCCCTGACCCGCTGCTCGGCCAGCAGCTCGACCCGCCCGCCGAGCCCGAGCTGCTGGCCGCCGCGGCGCGCCACCTCGCGCCCGTCTCCGGGCTGCTCGGCGATCTGGGCGAGAGGTTCGCCGCGGCGGGCCACGAGCTCGCCGTGGTCGGCGGCCCGGTCCGCGACGCCGTGCTCGGGCGGGTGTCCACCGACCTGGACCTCACAACGAGCGCCCGCCCGGAGCAGACCGAGCGGCTGCTGCGGGGCTGGGGCGACGCGCTGTGGGACGTGGGACGGGCCTTCGGGACCATCGGGGCGCACAAGGACGGCTGGCAGGTCGAGATCACGACCTACCGCAAGGACGCCTACGACCGCACCACCCGCAAGCCCGAGGTGTCCTACGGCACCACCCTCGAGGACGACCTGGTCCGTCGGGACTTCACCGTCAACGCCATGGCGCTGCGGCTGCCGGAGATGACCTTCGTCGACCCGCACGACGGGCTCGGCGACCTGGCGCGCGGCGTCCTGCGCACCCCGGGCACCCCCGAGGAGTCCTTCGGCGACGACCCGCTGCGGATGATGCGGGCGGCGAGGTTCGTGGCGCAGCTGGGGCTGGCGCTCGACGACGAGGTGCGCGCGGCCATGGTCGAGCGGGCGGAGTCGCTGCGGATGATCTCCGCGGAGCGGGTGCGCGACGAGCTCGTCAAGCTGCTCCTGACCGACCGGCCCCGTGCCGGCCTCGAGGTCCTCGTCGACACCGGCTTGGCCGACATCATGCTGCCCGAGCTGCCCGCCATGAAGGCCACCGTCGACGAGCACAAGCGGCACAAGGATGTCTACGAGCACTCGCTCACCGTGCTCCAGCAGGCGATGGACCTGGAGCTGGCCGAGGCACCCGCCCGCGGCACGGACGAGCCCGAGGTCGCCGACGGGGGTCCCGTCGTACGGCCTGATCTGGTCCTGCGCCTGGCCGCCCTGCTGCACGACATCGGCAAGCCGGCCACCCGCCGCTTCGAGCCGGACGGCGGTGTGAGCTTCCACCACCACGAGCTGGTGGGCGCCCGGATGGCGAACAAGCGGCTCAAGGCGCTGCGCTTCGACAAGGAGACGACCAGGGCGGTCAGCCGGCTGATCGAGCTGCACCTGCGCTTCCACGGGTACGGCGACGGCGAGTGGACCGACTCCGCCGTGCGTCGCTATGTCACGGACGCGGGTCCGCTGCTCTCCCGCCTGCACCTGCTCACCCGCGCCGATTGCACCACCCGCAACGCGCGCAAGGCCGCCCGGCTGCGCCGCACCTATGACGACCTGGAGCAGCGGATCGAGCGGCTGCAGGCGCAGGAGGAGCTGGCCGCGGTCCGGCCGGAGCTCGACGGCAACCAGATCGCCGAGGTGCTCGGCATCCGACCCGGACCGGTCCTGGGGCGGGCCTACAAGCACCTGCTGGCCGTCCGGCTGGACGAGGGGCCGATCGGGCGGGAGGCGGCCGAGCAGCGGCTGCGCGCGTGGTGGGCGGAGCAGCCCGAGTCCCGGGGGTGACCAGGTTTCACGTGGAACGGTCCCGGTGGGCGCCGCGGTTTCGGAGGCCCGGGACCGGGCCCGTTAGGCTGTCCGCGTGAAGATCTTGAGCGTCGTCGGAGCCCGCCCGCAGTTCGTCAAGCTCGCGCCCATCGCTCACGCGATGGCGGACGCCGGCGTCGAGCACGTCATCGTGCACACCGGTCAGCACTACGACCACGCCATGAGCGACTCCTTCTTCGAGGAGCTGCGGATCCCGGCGCCGGACGAGAACCTCACCGTCGGCTCCGGCACCCACGGTCGCCAGACCGGCGCCATGCTCGCGGGGATGGACGGTGTGCTCGAGAAGCACCAGCCCGACTGGGTGCTCGTCTACGGCGACACCAACTCCACGCTCGCCGGCACCCTCTCCGCGGTCAAGATGCACGTGCCGCTCGCCCACCTCGAGGCGGGCCTGCGGTCCTTCAACCGGCGTATGCCGGAGGAGCACAACCGGGTGCTCACCGACCACGCCGCCGACCTCTGCCTCGCGCCGACCGAGGTGGCCATGCGCCACCTCGCCGAGGAGGGCATCACCGACCGCGCCGTGCTCGTGGGTGACGTGATGACCGACGTGCTGCACGAGGTCCGCGACCGGGTCGCCGGCGACGAGATCCAGGTGCCCGAGGGCATCGACTCGACCCGCCCCTTCCGGGTCGCCACGCTCCACCGGGCGGACAACACCGACGACCCGGCCACCCTGCGCACCATCGTGGACAACCTCGCCTCCCTCGACGTGCCCACCCTGCTCCTCGCGCACCCGCGGCTGCGAGCCAAGGCGCAGGAGCACGGCATCGACCTCGGCGCCGGGTCCGTCGTGGTCGCCGACCCGCTCCCCTATCCCCAGCTCGTGCGCGCCGTCATGGGCTCGGCCGGGATCATCACCGACTCCGGCGGCCTGCAGAAGGAAGCCTTCCTGTTGCGGGTGCCGTGCACCACGGTGCGCACCGAGACCGAGTGGGTCGAGACCCTCGACCTCGGCTGGAACGTGCTCGTCACCGACCCGGCCACGCTGGCGCGCGACGTCGACCGGCCGGCCCCCACGCCGACCGATGCGGCGCCGTACGGCGACGGTCACGCGGCGGCCCGGGTGGTCCAGGAGCTCCAGCAGCACGCGCGCTGATGAGCACCCGCACCGACACCCTCCCCTCGGCCGGGGGATCCCCGGTCGCGCCCACCTCCGCCCCGGTGGCGCCCCCGCAGTCCGCGCCCGCCGACGGGCCGTCCGCGCACCGGGCCGCCCGCGCGCCGATCGCCTGGGTCGCCTGGGTCCGGCTCGTCGCGATCCTGGGCGTCATCTCCATCCACAACGCCGGCGCCAACGCCGCGGCCGCGCGGGCGGGCGACCACCGGCCTGCGCACCTGCTGGGTGTGGCGCTCGACCTGCCGTTCAGCGTGGCGGTGCCGGTCTTCGTCATGGTCTCCGGGGCCCTGACGCTGAGTCCGGCGAGCTTCCGCGGGACCGGTCACTACCTGCGCAAGCGGGTGCTGCGGACGGTGCCGGCCATCGTCGTGTGGCACCTGGCCTACGTCGCCTTCCTCCAGCTGTGCTGGTATCCCGAGCCGTTGGCTGCCCGCGACGTCGTCCAGCGGATCCTCACCGGGCGGCTCGCGCCGCACCTGTACTTCCTGTGGATCGTGCTCGGGCTGAGCCTGATGGCGCCCGTCCTGATCCGTTGGCTCGCCCAGTCGAGCCGCCGCGAGCAGGTCCTGACCGGCGCCGCGCTCGCCGCCATGCCGGTGCTCTCCTCCGCGACCCGCTCCTGGCGCGCCACCCAGGCGGTGGCCGTGGAGACCCCCTGGACCTGGTGGGTCTGCTATCTCGGGCTCTTCGTGCTGGGGTGGGCGTTGCGGGACGTGGTGCTGCGCGGGTCTGCCCTGGCGGTCGCGGCGGCGCTCGGGATCGGCCTGCCGGCACTGGTGAGCTGGCAGTACGCCAACCCCGGCCTGGCCCCGCGCCTGGACCAGCTGCTGCCGGTCAGCTACTACGGCGGGAGCGTCGTGCTGGGCGCGGTCTGCGTCTTCCTCGTCGCCCGGTCGACCATCCGCCCCGGCGGTGCGCTCGGCCTGCTGGCCCGGCCCGGCGTGGTGCGGTGGGTCAACCCCCTCGCCATCGCGTCGCTCGGCATCTATGCCTGCCACATCCTGGTGATGTGGACCCTGATGAAGGTCGGGATCCTCGGCGCGCCGGTGCTGTCCGGGCCGGACCTGGTGCTGCGGCTGCTGCTGATCGCGGTGATCTCGACGGTGATCACCCTGGTGGCGCGGCGGATCCCCGTGGTCCGGCAGGTCTTCTGACGCCGGTCCGGGTCAGGCGGGGACGCCGAGCCAGGGGCGCAGGGCCTCGGCGGCGGCCCGGCCGTCGTGGTGGCGGGTGACGTATGCCGGGCCCTGCGCCGCGCGCTCGGCGGAGCCGTCCCGGTCGGTGAGCACGCGGCGCAGCACGGCGTCCAGGTCGGCCGGCGTGGCGTCCACGACGGGGATCTCGTCGTCGACGAGGTCCCGGGACCCGAGCACCGAGGCGACCACGAGCCGCCCGGCCGCCATGGCCTCGACCGCGGTGGTGCCGTAGGAGTCGCACAGGACCTGGTCGACGACCACGTCGACGTCCTTGATCAGCTCGACGAGCTCGGCGTGCGGCATGTGGTCGGGGGCGAGGTAGTCGCACAGCCCCTCCGCGGCCAGCCCGCGCAGCACCGGGTCGATGACGTCGGTGCCCTTGATCGCCGGGCGGCGGCGGCTCGGCAGGTGCAGCACCCGCGGCAGCCGGTCCTGGGTGAACGCCGGCGTCGTCCCCGCCCAGGGGGCCAGGTCGACGGTCAGCGGCAGCCAGGTCGCGCGGGGCACGTCGTGCAGCAGGTCCGGGGTGGACACGTAGACGGGGCCGTCGAAGCCGAGCAGCACGGCCCGGTTGCGGGCGACCGCCGCCGCGCCGAGCGCGAGATAGGGCACCCCTGCCGTGCGGAACCACGAGTGCCGCACCCGCAGCGCGTGGCCGAGCGGGTCGCGCACGTCCGAACCGTGCGCCACCAGCGCCGGGCGGACCCCGGCGGCTGCGAGCTCGGCCAGGTCCCGGCCCGGCCGCCCGGCGACCTGACCGCCGGACAGGGCGAGGAAGCCGTCGAGGGCGACGTGGGTGGCGCCCGACCACGCCGGGGCGACGGCCGGGTCGCTCACCGGGACCCGGCGCGACAGGGCGCCGCCGCGGGCCGGCATACGACGGTCGACGGGGAAGGCGAAGCCCTCGGTGCGGGCGAAGGACCAGGCCGGCACCCCCAGGGTGCGCTGCACGGCGGCGGCCCAGGCGCTCGCCTGCCCGGCGTAGTTGGCCGGCCCGACGGCGAGGGCGGTCATCGGGCCATCAGCGCGGCGATCGCGAGGTCCCACACCTGCACCTGCTCCTCGGCGGACAGGGCGTGGGCGGCGGCGTGCGAGGCGGCCTTGAAGCCGGCGACCGACTCGGGGGTCAGCGTGTCCAGGGCGGCGGCGAGGGACTCTGCGGTGAAGTCCTCGGTGACCACGCCGAGGCCGTGCTCGCGGATGATCCCGGCCATCTCCGGCGAGGGGGACAGCACGAGCGCCAGCCGGGCCTGGACGAAGTCGAAGAACTTGTTGGGCAGGGCCCAGCGGTTGTTGAAGTTGACCGGGGGCAGGACGTAGATCCCGGCGTCGTGGTCGTTGAGCACGGCGAGCAGCCGGTCGTAGGGCACTGCCGGGTGGATCCGCACCCCGTCCAAACCCGCCGCCCGCTCGGCGAGGGTCGCGCGATAGGCCTCGTCCTCGCCGGTGAGGTAGAAGTCGAGCGTGAACGGCCGGGTCGCGAGGCGCACCGCGTCGATCATCAGCTCGAGGTAGCGGTCGGGGCGGGCCTGCCCGGCGTGGACCAGGGCGATCGGCTCGTGCACCGGGGTCGGCGAGAGGTCCGCGGCCGGCGAGGCGTTGGTGACGACCTGCGCGTCGATCCCGAAGACCTTGCGGTACTCCTCAGCGATGCCGCGGCCCACGGTGGTCACCGAGTCGGCGCGGGTGACGTGCCGGGCGCACAGCCAGGTCATCAGCGGCGCCACGAAGAGCCGCCAGCGGGTGACGTCCTCCTTCATGCGCGGGGCGTACTCGTGCAGGTCGGCGTGGACGCCCTTGCGGGCGCGCAGCGACAGGGCGAGCGGGACGGTGTCCACGTCGTCGGCCAGGACCACGTCGTAGGCACCCTGGGGCAGGACGCCGCGCAGGTAGGCCACGACCGGGTTGCGCCAGTAGGCCAGGGCGAACCGTCGCGCCAGCACCAGCGGCCGTGGATAGCGCCAGTAGACGAGCTCGTCCGGGATCCGCACGTGGTCCACCACGCCCTCCGGCGCCTCCCCGTAGCCCACCGTCGTCACGTCGTACTGCGGCGTGAAGAGGCGGATCTGCTTGAGGACGCGTGCGTCGGACCGCAGCCCGGAGAAGGAGATGATCAGCAGCGAGGGGCGGGCCATGCGCCCATTGTGGCAGCCGGAGCCGGGCGCACCGTCGAGGCGGTATGGCGGGGCGGGCACCCGGGCCTCGTAGGCTAGGCCGGTGACCGTCGAGCCGCGCATCCTGCACCTGAACGACTGTGCCTTCGTGGGGCGACAGCTCGTCGAGGCCGCCGCCCGCAGCGGGCGCCGCTGGGACTACCTCCCGCCCGAGCGGGTGCGCCCCGCGACCGTGCCGGCCAACCCGCTCCTGGCCAAGGCGACCTACGCGCGGTTCGTCGCGGACCGGGCGCTGCACGTGGGGCGCGCCGACGTCGTGCACGTGCACTACGGCACCACCGCGCGGCTGCTGCGCGAGCGCGGGATCCCGCGCCGGCCCTATGTCCTGACGCTGCACGGCACCGACATCCGCGAGCAGTGGCAGGACCCGCGCTTCCACGACGAGATCCAGCGCGGCATCGACGAGGCGGCTCACGTCTACTACACCAACCTCGACACCGTCGAGCAGGCCACGACGGCCCGCGCCGACGCGGAGTACCTCCCGGCCTTCGTCGACCTCACCCAGCTGCCCGCCTGGACCCCCGACCCCCGCCCCACCGTCGTCTTCGCCTCGCGCTGGGACGACATCAAGGGGGCGGCCGCCAACCTCGACCTGGCCCGAGCCCTGGGCCGAGCCCTGCCCGAGGTGCGCCTCGTGGGTCTGGACTGGGGCGCGCACGCGGCCGCGGCCGGCGAGCTCGTCGAGCTGCTGCCGCGCACCGACCACGCGGGCTACCTGTGCCTGCTGGCCACCGCCCACGTCGCGGTCGGTCAGGCGCGGGACGTGCTGGGGGTCAGCGAGTTCGAGGCGATGGCGATCGGGGTGCCCACCGCGATCCTCGGCGAGCGGATCCCACGGCCCGACGACGGCACCACGCCGCCGGTCCTGGAGGGCACCGTCGACGAGGTCGTCGCGCAGGTCCGCGAGGCCCTCGCCGACCCGGCCGCCGCCTCCGCCCGCCTGGACGCCCGCAGCTGGGTGGCCGAGCGCCACGTCGCCGACCCCGTGGTCCCGCGCCTCGTCGCGACCTACCAGGCGGCCGCTCGTGGCTGAGGCACCCGACCACGACGCGACCGCGGCGCCCGACCGGACGCCGACCACGGGACCGGACCAGACGCAGGCCGCCGCCACGGGCCTCACCCGGCGCGACGCCCGGCCCCAGCACGGGGGCCGGCTCGACGCGCTCGACGGCCTGCGCACCATCGCGGTCTTCCTCGTCGTCCTCTTCCACGCCGAGGTGCCGGGGATGCACAGCGGCTTCCTCGGGGTCGACCTGTTCTTCGTGCTCTCGGGCTACCTCATCACCGCCGGGCTGGTCCGCGGGCTGATGCGCGGGCGGGGCGCAGGGCTGTCGAGCTTCTGGTCACGGCGGTTCAAGCGCCTGCTGCCCGCCGCCCTCCTGGTGTGCCTCGCGGTCCTCGTGTGGTCGATGACCCTGGCTCCGGCATACCGCCGTCCCTCCCTCGGGGCCGACCTGTGGTGGACCAGCCTGTATGCCGCGAACTGGCACTTCATCGAGTCCGCGGGCTACTTCGCGGCGCAGGGTGCCCCCTCGCCGCTGCTGCACATGTGGTCGCTGGCCGTGGAGGAGCAGTTCTACCTCGTCTGGCCGCTCGTCCTCGCCGCCACCTGGCACCTGATCGGCCGAGGGCGCCCCGGGCGGGCCCGCCGCGCGGTCCTCGTCGTCGGCGTCGCGCTGGCCGTCGGGTCCGCCGTGCTGTTCGTCCGGGTCGCGGGCTCCGGCGCCACCGACCGGGCCTACATGGGCTCGGACACCAAGGCCTTCGAGCCCCTGCTCGGGACCCTCGTCGCCGTCCTGCTCGCCGACCCCCGCGCGGGAGAGCTGGCCCGCCGCGTCGCCCCGGTCATCGGGTGGATCGGCGCGGTCGGGCTGGTGCTCGCCATCCCGCAGCTGGGTGACTCCACCGGCCCCAGCCCGTGGTACTTCGGCTCGGGCGCCATCGTCTTCTCGCTGCTCTCGGCCGCGGTCATCGTGGCGCTCGCCCGCGGCGAGGTCCCCGGCCTGTCGGCGGTGCTGGCCCTGCCCCCGGTGTCCTACCTGGGGCGCATCTCCTACGGGATCTACCTGTGGCACTGGCCGGTGGCCTGCTGGCTGCCCGGCGAGGGCTTCGCGCCGTGGCGGGCCGTCGCCGTCGTCGCGCTGTCGGTGCTGCTCGCGGCCGCGTCCTACCACCTGGTGGAGCTGCCGGTCCGCGACGGCAGCCTGAGCCGCCGGCTCACGCCCCGGCGCACGCTCACCTCCAGCGCCGGGATCGTGGGGGTTCTCGCGCTCGCCGCCGCCGTGCTCGGCGGCACCCCCGCGTCGGCCGCGGTCAACAGCATCGTCCGCCTCCCCGCCCCGCCCGGCGACAAGGTCGTGCTCGTGGTCGGCGACTCCGTGCCCCAGCGCCTGCTCACGGACCTGGCGGCGGCCGCCGACCAGCGCGGGCTCACCCTCGTCTCCGCGACGGCGGGCGGCTGCTCGCCGCTGGGTGCGCACACCGAGATCTCCCCCGGCGAGCGGATGGGACTGAACTGCCTCTCGGTGCCGGGCAAGATCCGCACCGCCGTGGACACCTACCACCCGGGGACCGTCATCTGGTGGTCCCGCTACGAGCTGGCGGACCGGTATGACGGCAGCACCCTGGTGCGGGCCACGGACCGAGCCTTCTGGGACGTGCAGCGCCGGGACCTGCGCGCCCGGATCGGGGATCTCACCACCCACGGTGCCACCGTGGTGATGGTGGAGACCGACCGCGTGGGCGTGGGCATCCGCAGCCGGTGCACGCCCCAGCGGTGCCACCCCTTCCTGGACCGGCTCGTCCACCACGACGAGCTCCGGCACACCTGGAACGACCTGGTGGCCGACGTGGTGAGCCTGGACCACCGGACCCGGCAGATCGCCATCGATGACGTCTACTGCCACGACGCCAAGGCGCCCTGCGACGACCGGGTGGCCGGGGGTGTGCCGGCGCGGCGGGACGGGAGCCACTTCGACGACCCGCGCACCCGGGCCGCGGTCGCGGGGGCCCTCTTGGACCGGGCCATGGCGGCCCGCCACCGCTGACCTGCCGCCGGTGGTCGGACTCGCCTGGAGCAGGTGAGCAGGCGGAGCGACCACCGCCGGCAGGTCGGGTCAGACGAGACCGGCCAGCCGGGCCTGCTCCGCGAACTGCGGCGACGCCGCCACGACCTCGTCGAAGGTCCCCCGCGCGGCGATCCGCCCGTCCTGCATGAAGCACACCTGGTCCGAGTGGCGGATCGTGGACAGGCGGTGGGCCACCGCGACGACGGTGACCTCGCCGTGCATCTCGCGGATCGCCTGGGAGACGGCCTCCTCGGTCGCGGTGTCCAGCGCGGAGGTGGCCTCGTCCAGGACCAGGACGAGGGGTTCGACGTACAACGCCCGCGCGATCCCGAGGCGCTGGCGCTGTCCGCCCGACAGGGTCAGGCCCCGCTCGCCGATCCGGCCGTGGATGCCTCCCGGCCGCGCCTCGACGATGTCCAGCAGCTGTGCCCGGGCGAGCGCGGACCGCACCCGGGTCTCGTCGACCTCCTGGGACCAGGTGAGCGCGACGTTCTGCGCGATGGTGCCGTCGAAGAGCGTGACCTCCTGCGGAACATAGCCCACCCGCTCCCGCCAGGCGTGCAGCACGTCCTCGAGGGACTCCCCGTCGATGGCGATCCGGCCGTGGGTCGGGGTGATCAGGCCGAGCAGCAGGTCGACCAGGGTGGACTTGCCCGCGCCCGAGCCCCCGACCAGGGCGAGCGACGAGCCCATGGGGACCCGGAGGTCGACGTCGCTGACGGCGGGCCGGTCGGAGCCGGGATAGGTGAACTCCACGTCGCCGAGGGTGAGCTCGTGCGGCGTGTCGGCGAGCGGCTGGTGCCCGACCTCGCGGTAGGTCCGCAGGTAACCCTCGGCCGAGCGCACGTCCTCGATGATCGTGTCGGCGAAGGGCGCGTTGGCCTCGATGGAGGTGACGTAGTTCTGCAGGCGGGTGATCGACGGGATGATCTTGAAGCCCGCGATCCCGAAGAGCGCGAGCGACGCCATCGCGGAGGGCATCCCCGCGCGCAGGTAGTTCGCGCCGCCGATGAGCAGCAGGCCGCCGACGAGCGCGATGTCGGTCGCGAACTTCGGCACGGCGGTGAGGAAGCGGATGTTGGCGCGGGAACGCGTGACCCGGCGCCGGACGGCGTGGATCTGGTCGCCCATCTCGTCGGACTTGTCCCGCAGCGTGATCTCCTTGAGCGCGGAGACCATCTCGGCCATCAGCTGGTTCATGTGCAGCGCCGAGTCGCGGTTGACCCGCCCCGCGATGCGCGCCTGCCGCCCCACCCAGGCATAGATCACCAGGGCGATCACCCCGAGGTAGGCCACCGTGAGGCAGGCGGTGAGCGGGTCGCGGACCAGGATGATCGTCGTGACCGACAGCATGGTCACGATCTCGGTGGGCAGCTGCGCGGCGGGCAGGAGCACCCCGGCGATCATGTTGGCCAGGCCCACGTCCGCGAGCGAAGCGAGCTGGGTCGACGAGCGCTTGAGCCGCTCGGTCCACGGCGACCGGATGTACGCCTGGAAGAGCTGGCGGCCGATGGACAGCTCGTAGGTCTCGAAGGTCCGGGTGGAGTGGAACTGCAGCGCCAGGACGAGCAGGGCCTTGACGATCATCAGGGTGCCGGCGGCCAGGAGCAGCCACGCCACGGCGGACCCCTCGACGGTGCCGAGGAGGGGGACGCCGCTGACCCGGGGCACCCCGCCACCGGGGGTGTTCATCAGCGGCTGCAGGACGAGGGCCATCATCGCCAGGGCGGCGGTGTCCAGCAGGGTCAGCCCCGCGGAGGTGATCGCGAAGAAGCCGAGGTAGCGCCGGGCACCCGCCGGGAGCAGCGTGAGCAGACGGCGGATGGTGGGGATCAGGTTCTTCATCGGCGGCCCCCGGTCCCCCGCAGGCGCGCGATCACGGCGACCGCGGCGTCGTGGGTCCGCGCGGTCAGCGAGGCGTGCGTCCGGGTCCAGGCCACCAGGTGCTCCGGGTCCGGTATGCCGAAGGACGTGGTCACCGAGTCCATGGCGACGGCGACCGCCGTCGGCGTGAACTCCGCCGCCAGCCCCAGCCGCTCGCCTCGCACCAGCTCGGCTCCCGCGGCGTCGGTCGCGCCGGCGAAGATCACGGGCGTGCCGGTGGCCGCGGCGGCATAGATCTTGGTGGGGCGGGCGAAGTCGTAGCCCAGGCCGGGCTTGATGGACACCAGGGCTGCCGTGGCGCCGCGCAGGTAGCGGGCGGCGACCTCGGGGGCGACCACGCCGGGGAAGTCGACGGCGCCCGGGACCAGGCGGGCGGCCAGCTCCTTGAGGGCGGGCAGCTCGCTGCCCTGGCCGAGAAAGACCAGCCGGCAGCGGCCGCCGCGGCGACGGTGCTCGGCGAGGGCCTCGACGAAGACGCCCGCGCCCTGCCACTCGCTCATCGTGCCGGTGTAGACGAGGTAGGGCTCCTCGCTCTCCTGCCGTGGGCCCTCGGGCGTGAACACCGTGGTGTCTACCCCGTTGCCCACGGTGATGACCTGCTCGCGGGGGACCCCGAGCTCGACGAGCCGGTCGGTGACCGCGTCGGACACGGACAGCACGACGGCGGCGCCGCGCAGCACGGTTCGCTCGACGAGGCGCAGCCCGGCGACCACGGGGGCGGGTGCCCCTGCGGAACCGGCCGCGTCGGACCAGATGTCCGCGGCGTACCAGACGTAGGGGACCTGCTGCAGCCGGGAGACCGCCAGCATGACCGCCCCGGTGGTGGGCGGCGGCTCGACGACATACAGGTCCGGCCGGCCTCGCACGAGGGCGCGCACGACGAGCGGCAGGTCGAAGGACAGGTAGGGCAGGTAGCCACGGATCACGCCGTTGTCGTCGCGCAGGGCGGGCCAGCGGGACACCCGCAGGGCACCGTCGTCGCCGGCGGGGGAGCCGGGCGCGGGGGTCGAGGTCAGCACCTCCACCTCGCAGCCCAGGGCGGCGAAGGCGTCGGCGAGTCGGCGCTGTCGGAAGGCCCCTGCCGCGACCTCCGGGGAGAACAATCGGGAGGTCACTCGCACGAGAGGTCGACGCATGGCCCCCATCGTAGGTGTGCCGCGTGGGGACCAGCTGCAGGCCCGCCTGGAGCACGGGTCGGGCGCCGGGCGGCGGCCCGGCGACGGCGGCGGCGGCGAGGGCCGACCGTGGTCCGTCGCGGCCGGCGGCGAGGGCTTGCTCAGCGCCTCAGCGCATCAGCAGGGAGGCCACCATCAGCCGCAGCGGCGCCTGGGCGCCCAGCAGGTGCTCCGGCTGCGGCGTCACCAGGGTGGGGGGCAGCCCGTGGCGCCGTCGCGCCTGCGAGGCCACCACGAGCCGGGCCGCCGGGATCGCGGGATCGAGCATGGCGTCCAGCAGCCGGCGCTCGGCCACCGAGAGGGCCTGCAGCGCCTGCGGGGCGGCAGCCAGCACGGCCCGCGCCCCGTCCCGGGCGGCCATCCGGTCCTCGGGGGTCCAGGCGGTGACCCGCTCGCGATAGGCGGCGATCCCGAAGAGGTGGATGCGCACCAGCTTCACGCCGACGGCGGTGCGGTGGGCGGCCGGCAGCCCGGCGAACCACGGCCGCTCCACGAGGTCCACCACGGCGGCGAGGTCGTCGGCCACCGGGCGCACCGAGGTCGTGATCCGCTCCTGCTCGTCGTGGCCGATGACATATGCCGGCGCGTCCGCGGCATACCGCAGCCGTCGCCCGAGCGACCACAGCCGGGTGGAGAAGGCCAGGTCCTCGCCGGTCGCGAAGCCCTCCGTGAGCCGGATGTCGTGCTCGCGCAGGGTCGCCGTGCGCATCAGGCCGAGCGGCGCCGTGCGATAGGCGAGGCGGTCGCGGGCCAGGTCCAGGTCGCCCCCGCGCAGGCGCAGGGCCCGGACGGGCGGGGTGCGCAGGACGCCGCCGGTCGAGTGGACGACCCGGGCGACGACGGCGGCGCTGCGATGCTCGTCGGCGATCGCGCGCCAGGCCTCGACGGCTCCGGGCTCCAGGGTGTCGTCGCTGCCCATGACCCCGACGTAGGTCGCGTCGCTGGCGTCCAGCCCGGCGTTGAAGGGGCCACCGGGCGCGGGGATCCCGTCGACGTGGCTGATCACGCGGGTGCGGTCGCGGATGGCCTCGGGCAGCAGGCCGCGCACGGTGTCGACGTCCAGGCCGTGGCCGACGACGAGCGGACAGATGCCCGGGCCGGAGCCCTGGAGCACGCTCGCGGCGGCCCGACCCACCGGCCGGTCGGTGCGGTGGACGGCGATGACGATGTCGACGGTGCTCGCGCTCACGGCCGCCATCCTCCCACCCCGCCCCGCGCCTACCCACCAGTGGCACGTGGTG
This sequence comes from Arsenicicoccus dermatophilus, assembly GCF_022568795.1. NCBI lineage: Bacteria > Bacillati > Actinomycetota > Actinomycetes > Micrococcales > Intrasporangiaceae > Arsenicicoccus > Arsenicicoccus dermatophilus. Next base: position 150,394 of record NZ_JAKZHU010000002.1, read on the forward strand.
GCGACACGCCGGGTGTCTCCGGCCACGTGCCCCTGGTGGCGGGTCCGAGGGCAGGCGCGGGTGCGGGTATGCCGACGCCCGCCGGTCCAGCGACCGGCGGGCGTCAGGTGGGTCCGGAGGGACTCAGAAGGTGATCACGGTGCCGTTCTTGGCGGACTCGATCATCGCCTCGGCGACCTTGACCGTGGCCAGGCCCTGCTCCATCGTCACGATGTCCGCGTCCTTGCCGAGGACGGCGTCGCGGAACTGCTCGTGCTCGGTGCGCAGCGGCTCGGGCTTGGCGAACGCGAAGCGCACCATGTCGCCCTCGGAGACGCCCCGGAAGCGGGAGACGTCGTCCCAGGTGGTCTGCACGGAGCCGTTGGCGTAGAACGTCAGGTCGGCGTGCAGGGTGTCGGCGATGAAGGCGCCCTTCTCACCGGTGATGACCGTGGTGCGCTCCTTGAGCGGCGACAGCCAGTTGACCAGGTGAGACGTGATGGTGCCCTTGGAGAGCTGGCCGACGGCGGCGACCATGTCCTCGTGGGGGCGGCCCGAGCGCGTGGTGGTGCGGGCCGACACCGAGGTGAAGGTCTGCTGGGTGACCCACGCGGTCAGGTCGATGTCGTGGGTGCCGAGGTCCTTGACGACCCCCACGTCGGCGATCCGGCCCGGGAAGGGACCCTGACGGCGGGTGGCCACCTGGTAGAGGTCACCCAGGTCGCCGGCCTCGATGCGGGCGCGGGCCTGCTGGAGGGCGGGGTTGTAGCGCTCGATGTGGCCGACGGCGCCGACCAGCCCGGCGTCCGCGAAGGCCTTGGCGAGGCGCTCGGAGGACTCGGTGTCGTGGGCGAGGGGCTTCTCGACCATGCAGTGCACGCCGGCGGCGGCGAGCTTGAGGCCGATCTCCTCGTGCAGCCCGGTGGGGGCGGCGACCATGACGTAGTCGAGCTTCTGCTCGATGAGCTCGTCGATGCTGGACAGGACCGGACGGCCACCGGCGACGCCGTGGACGTCTCCGGCGGGGTCGGCGACGGCCACGAGCTCGACGCCCTCGAGGGAGCCGAGGACGCGGGCGTGGTGGCGGCCCATCATGCCGAGGCCGATGAGGCCGGCGCGCAGGTCTGCCATCACGCACCAGCCTTCGCGAGGGTGTTGACCGCGGTGACGATGCGCTCGAGGTCACCCTGGCTGAGCGAGGGGTGGACCGGGAGGGACAGGCACTCGCGGGCGGCCTTCATGGTCTCCGGGAGCTGGGCGTCGTCGGTGGTGCCGGCGAAGGGCTTCAGCTGGTGGTTGGGCACGGGGTAGAACATCCCGGACCCGATGGAGTACTCCTCCTTGAGGGCCTTGGCCAGGCCGTCGCGGTCGTCGGCCACGCGGATCGTGTACTGGTGGTAGACGTGCACGGCGCCCTCGGCGACCGGCGGCGGGGTGACGCCCTCGAGGTGGGAGGACAGGAAGGCGGCGTTCTCCTGGCGCTTGGCGGTCCAGGCGTCGACCTTGGTGAGCTGGACGCGGCCGATGGCGGCGTGGATGTCCGTCATCCGGTTGTTCAGGCCCACGACCTCGTTGTGGTACTGCTGCAGCATGCCCTGGTTGCGGTAGAGGCGGGCGCGGCGCTCGATCTCGGGGTCGGCGATGGTGATCATGCCGCCCTCGCCCGAGGTCATGTTCTTGGTGGGGTAGAGCGAGAACATGCCGAAGGTGCCGAAGGACCCGACGGGCGTGCCGTGCAGCGAGGCGCCGTGCGCCTGCGCGGCGTCCTCGAAGACCTGGAGGTCGTGCTTCTTGGCGATCTCGACGATCTGGTCCATCTTGGCCGGGTGTCCGTAGAGGTGGACGGGCATGATGCCGACGGTCTTGTCGGTGATCGCGGCCTCGATCGCCCGGGGAGAGAGGCAGAAGTCGTCGGCGTCGATGTCCGCGAAGACCGGCGTCGCACCGGTCAGCGCGACCGAGTTGCAGGTCGCGGCGAAGGTGAAGGACGGGACGATGACCTCGTCGCCGGCCTTGACGCCCGCGGCGAGCATGCCGATGTGCTGGCCGGACGTGCCGGAGTTGACGGCGACGGAGGCGCGGCCGAGCTTGAAGTGCTCGGAGAACTCCTTCTCGAACGCAGCGACCTCGGGGCCCTGGGCGATCATGCCGGAGCGCATGACGCGCGCGACGGCCTCGATCTCCTCCTCGCCGATGAGCGGCTTTGCCGGGGGGATGAAATCAGCCATGGTTTCCTTACTCCGTCTCGGTCGTGGCCGCGGAGGCCTCGGTGAGGGTCTCACCGTTCTGGATGTACTTCTCACCCGTCTGCGGACAGGTGAACTCGTCGTCGCCGGTCTGCTCCAGGGGGACCCCGGCCTTGCCGACCCAGCGCAGCCGCTTGGCGGGCACGCCCGCCACCAGCGCGAAGTCGGGCACGTCCTTGACCACCACGGAACCGGCGGCTACCAGGGCCCAGCGGCCGATGGTGACGGGGGCGACGCAGACGCTGCGGGCACCGATGGACGCGCCCTGCTTGCAGGTGACGCCCACGGCCTCCCAGTCGTCACCGCGCTTGAGGGTGCCGTCCGGCGAGATCGAGCGGGGGTAGTGGTCGTTGGTGAAGACGACGGCGGGGCCGACGAAGACGCCGTCCTCGAGACGGGCGGGCTCGTAGACGAGGGCGTAGTTCTGCAGCTTGCAGTTGTCGCCCATGTGCACGCCGGTGCCGACGTAGGCGCCGCGGCCGATGATGCAGCCGGTGCCCAGCACGGCGTCCTCGCGCACCTGGGCGAGGTGCCAGATGCTCGATCCCTCGCCGATCTGCGCGTTGTCGGCGACGTCGGCGGAGTCGACGATGCGGACGTTGTCGCGGGTCATTCAGCTCTCCTTGGTCTCGGGGAACTCGCCGACGTGCTCGGCGGTCCCCACGGTGAGGAGGCGGACGCCGTCGAAGCCCGCCTGGTCGAGGATCCTGCGGCCGTCGACGACGACCGTCGCGCCCGGGAGGTCGCGCGCGGTCAGACCGGCATACTCCCGGTGGTCCGCCTGGACGATGGCCACGTCGACCTGCTCGCCGAGGTGGTAGGGCGTCCAGCCGAACCGCTCGATCTCCTCGTCGGTGTACATCGGGTCGTGCACGGCGACGACCGCACCCTGGCGGGTGAGCTCCTCGACGGTGCCGAAGATGCCGGAGAAGGCCGTCTCCTTCACCCCGCCGCGGTATGACGCGCCGAGGACGGCGACCTTGGTGCCCGTCAGCGATCCGCCGAGCGCTCCGGCGGCCAGACCGACGGTGTATGCCGGCATCGAGGCGTTCGCCTCCCGGGCCGCCCGCACGACGGTGGCGTCGGGGTCGTTCCACAGGTAGAGCCGCGGGTAGACCGGGATGCAGTGGCCGCCGACGGCGATGCCGGGCCGGTGGATGTGCGAGTAGGGCTGGGAGTTGGAGGCCTCGATGACCTGGTAGACGTCGATGCCGTGCGCGGCGGCGAAGCGGCCGAACTGGTTGGCCAGGCCGATGTTGACGTCGCGGTAGGTCGTCTCGGCGAGCTTGGCCATCTCGGCGGCCTCGGCGGAGCCGAGGTCCCAGACGCCGTTGCCGCGCTGCAGGTCGGGGCGCTCGTCGAACTCCAGCACCTGCTCGTAGAACTCCGTGGCCCGGCGGGCGCCCTCGGGCGACAGCCCGCCGAGGAGCTTGGGGTACTTGCGCAGGTCGGCGAAGACGCGCCCGGTCAGGACCCGCTCGGGGGAGAACACCAGGTGGAAGTCCTGGCCCTCGACGAGTCCGGAGCCCTGCTCGAGGCGCGGCTTCCAGCGGGTGCGGGTGGTGCCGACGGGCAGCGTGGTCTCGTAGATCACGAGGGTCTGGCGGTCCTTGTCCAGGCCGCGGGCGATGTCGTCGGTGGCGGAGTCCATCCACCCGAAGTCGGGGCGGGCCTCCTCGTCGACGAACAGCGGGACGACGACCACCACGGCGTCCGACTCGCGGACGGCGGCGGCGGTGTCGGTGGAGGCGGTCAGCCGACCGGCGGGGACCACCTCGGAGAGGTACTCCTGCAGGTGCGCCTCGCCGGGGAAGGGCTCGGTGCCTTCGTTGACGAGGTCGACGACCCGCTGGGACACGTCGGCGCCGATCACCTCGTGCCCCGACCTGGCGAACTGGACGGCGAGCGGCAGGCCGATCTTGCCGAGACCGACGACGGTGATCTTCACGAGACTCCTCGGGCGCGTGGCGGTGGTTCGCGTCGATCCTAGACGCACGCACGAGGCGCGCCGGGGCACCCCGCCCTTGTGCGGCGGGGAGTCTGCCGCTCGCCCCGGGGTCGGGAGAGTCGTCGGTCAGTGCCCCATCAGCTCGTCCACCGCGGCGAGGACCCGGCCGCACGGGCCGTGCACGTCGGTCAGCGCCCGCACCTCCAGGGCGGTGCGCAGCGCGGTCTCCTCGTCGGCCGCCAGCTCGGGCAGCGCCACGAGCAGTCCGTCGATGGCGTGCAGCAGGCCGATCAGGTGCCGGGCCCGGTCGTCGGGGTCGGCGTGGCGCAGCAGCACGTCGGCGATGTGCTCGCGGACCTCGTTCTCGTGGCTGGAGTCCACGGCCACCCAGGTCGTGCGGGGGACCATCGACCGTCGGGCGGGGGCCTCGCGGCGCAGGACGCCCTTGGCCTCCAGGTCGCGGTGCAGCAGGGGATACAGCGACCGGCCGAGGATGGGCAGCACGTTGGTGAGCTTGCGCCCCTGCATCCCGCGGAAGCCCTCGAGCGCGGCGTCCAGCACCGGGTCGGGCTGGTGCTCGACCTCGTCGTCGATCACCAGGCGCCCGGACTGCACCGGCTCGCCGAGGGAACCCGTCACGTGCTCGTGCTCGTCGACGACGCGCACCCGCTCCACCGCGCCGAGCTCGCTGAGCGCCCCGCCGGCGACGGCGAGGTCGAGGACCCGCTCGGGGACCGTCATGCGGCCGGTCTCATCGTCCGTGAGCAGGAGCAGGAGTTCCTCGGCGAGCTGCATGCTCCGACCGTAGACCCCTGCCCCTGCCCACGCAGCGGATCAGCGCCCGCTGCGACGCATCGCCCGCCGGGTCAGCGGGGCTCGCTGCCCGCGATGAAGGCCTCGACGCGCGCGCGGCCCTCCTCGTCGGGGCGCTGCTCCGGGGGCGACTTCATCAGGTATGCCGCGGGGGACAGCAGGGGGCCGCCGATGCCGCGGTCCTTGGCGATCTTGGCCGCCCGGATCGCGTCGATGATGATGCCGGCGGAGTTGGGCGAGTCCCAGACCTCCAGCTTGTACTCGAGGTTGAGCGGCACGTCGCCGAAGGCGCGCCCCTCCAGGCGGACGTAGGCCCACTTGCGGTCGTCGAGCCAGGCGACGTAGTCCGAGGGGCCGATGTGCACGTTGCGGTCGTCGGTCTTCCCGGCGAGCGAGCCGGTCAGGTTGGACGTGACGGCCTGGGTCTTGGAGACCTTCTTGGACTCCAGGCGCTCGCGCTCGAGCATGTTCTTGAAGTCCATGTTGCCGCCGACGTTGAGCTGGTAGGTCCGGTCCAGGGTGACCCCGCGGTCCTCGAACAGCTTGGCCATGACCCGGTGGGTGATGGTGGCGCCCACCTGGGACTTGATGTCGTCGCCGATGATCGGCACGCCGGCCTCGGTGAACTTGGCCGCCCACTCCGGGTCGCTGGCGATGAAGACGGGCAGGGCGTTGACGAAGGCCACGCCCGCGTCGATCGCGCACTGGGCGTAGAACTTGTCGGCCTCCTCCGAGCCCACCGGCAGGTAGGACACGAGCACGTCCACCTGGTTGTCCTTGAGGACCTGGACGACGTCGACCGGCTCGGCCGGGGACTCGTCGATGGTCATCCGGTAGTACTTGCCGAGCCCGTCCAGGGTGGGGCCGCGCTGCACCTCGACGCCGAGGGTCGGGACGTCGCAGATCTTGATCGTGTTGTTCTCCGAGGCGTCGATCGCCTCCGACAGGTCCTTGCCGACCTTCTTGTCGTCGACGTCGAAGGCTGCCACGAACTGCACGTCGCGCACGTGGTAGTCGCCGAACTGGACGTGCATCAGGCCCGGCACGGAGTCGTGGGGGTCGGCGTCCTTGTAGTAGTGGACGCCCTGGATCAGGGACGTCGCACAGTTGCCGACGCCGACGACGGCGACGCGCACTGCTGGCATGGGAGTTCTCCTCGTCGAGAGTGACATGACAAAGTGTCACTTTGTCATGTCCTTCCCATGGTCGTCCACACCTGGTCGGGGGCAGGGCGTGACGAGGAGATGACGTGACAGGCACGGGACGCCCAGGTTGGATCGGCATACTGGAGTGACCTGTGATCACGCCAGGTGCCCCCGAAGGAGAGCTCGTGACCCCAGCCACCGGCGCCGACGGCGCCTACACCTACGGCGCCCGGCGCACCACAGGCCAGCCCGCGCAGCGTCGTCGCCCCCTGTGGGCCCGGCTCCTGGGATGGTTCCTGCTCGTGGTCGTCCTCGTCGGCCTGGTCGGCGTCGTGGCGTTCGGCTACCTCTACTCGGTGACCGAGATCCCCGAGGCCAACCCCGCCAGCAAGGCCCAGATCTCCACGGTCTACTTCGCGGACGGCAAGACCGAGATGGGCCGCCTCTCCGGCAGCACCAACCGCGAGAACGTGCCGCTGAAGCGCATCCCCCTGCACGTGCAGCGCGCCTTCCTCGCGGCGGAGGACCGGTCGTTCTACACCAACAAGGGCGTGTCCCCGAGCGGCATCGGCCGGGCGGTCAAGGTCGCCCTGCAGGGTGGCCAGACCCAGGGCGGCTCCACGATCACCCAGCAGTACGTCAAGAACACCTTCCTGACCCGCGACCAGACCATGCAGCGCAAGCTCAAGGAGCTGATCCTGTCCCTCAAGCTCGACCAGCAGCGCAGCAAGGACCAGATCCTGCAGGACTACCTCAACACCATCGACTTCGGTCGCGGTGCGAGCGGGATCCAGGCCGCCTCCCGGGCGTACTTCTCCAAGGACGTCTCCCAGCTCGACCCCGCCGAGGGCGCGCTCCTGGCCTCGGTCATCAAGGGCCCGGCGCTCTACGACCCCTCCCGCTCGGCCAAGAACCTCGGGCGCAGCAAGGAGCGCGTCGCGTGGATCCTGGACGGGATGACGCAGGAGGGCTGGCTGACTTCCGCGCAGCGGGCGGCCGCGCGGTACCCCACGGTGGTGAAGCGCAAGCCGATAGAGATCACCGGCGGCACCAACGGCTACCTCATCGCGATGGTCACCAAGGAGCTCACCGGGCTCGCCAATCTCGACGACGACCAGGTCAAGACCGGCGGGCTGAGGATCGTCACGACGATCGACAAGAAGCAGCAGGACGCGATGATCGCGGCGATCCACGAGTACGGCGCGACCGAGGACATCCCCGGGGCGCAGACCGGCATGACCGCGATCAAGCCCGGGACCGGGGAGATCCAGGCGCTGTACGGCGGGGAGGACTTCCGCAAGCGCCCCTTCAACAACGCCGTGGACGCCCACCTGTCCGCCGGGTCGACGTTCAAGGCCTACACCACCGTCGCGGCCCTGGAGTCGGGCTTCTCGACCCGGTCGCGCGTGTCCGGGTCCTCGCCCTACGAGTACGGCCCGGCCAAGGAGGACAAGGTCGAGAACGAGTACAACCAGCAGTACGGGTTCATCGACATCCGGGGGGCGCTGGCGGACTCCGTGAACACCGCGTTCATCCGGATCAACGAGAAGATCGGGCCGGCCGCGACCAAGAAGGCCGCCCTCCAGGCCGGCATACCGGCCACCCCCGCGGTCGGGCTGCAGGACAACCTCACCAACACCCTCGGCACCGCGACCCCCTCGGTCCTGGACAACACCAACGGCTTCGCGACGATCGCTGCCCAGGGGCGGCGCGCGACCCCGCACCTGATCCGCACGGTCAAGAGCACCGACGGCGAGGTGGACTACACCGCGTCCACCGAGTCCAAGCAGACGATCGACAAGGACATCGCCATCGACACGACCGAGGCGCTGACCCACCCGATCACCGAGGGCACGGCGGTCAAGGCGCAGCGCCTGCGTCGTCCGGCCGCGGGCAAGACCGGCACCGCCGAGGACCACAAGGAGGTCTGGTTCATCGGTTACACCCCGCAGCTCGCCGCGGGATGCGCGATCTACAAGCCCCAGGCCGACGGCGCCGGCAACGAGCCTCTCGGTCGCAACGTCGGCGGCTTCAAGTACTGCGTGCCGATCTGGACGGCCTTCATGCGCGAGGCCCTCGACGGCCAGGACAAGGAGTCCTTCCCCAAGCGCGTGGGGGTCAACGACGACGGCCGCAAGAACTTCTCCAAGGGCCAGGTCTCCGACCCCGGTGACGGCACCCACCCCGGGACCGACGGGACGACCGGCGACACGAACCCCGACGGCAGCCCGAACGGCAGCACCGGTGACGGCGGCTGGCCCGACGGCTCGTCGCGGCCCACGGACCGGCCCTCCCAGTCCATCCCCTCGGACGGGCCCACGCCCTGGCCGACCCACACGCGTCATCGCCGTCGGCCCACGGCCACGGCGACGCCGCAGGACCCGGGACCGCTGCCGCTGCCGGTGCCCGGCCCGGGTCCGGACCAGCCCGAGCCTGCGCCGCCCCAGCCGGGGCCGCCCGAGCCGGCCCCGCCCGCGCCGGATCCGGTGAAGCCGGTGGCGACGACGGCCCGCGGCTGACCGCCCCTCCCGTCGCCCGAGCAGTTGCGGGCATGATGGGCCCATGCAGCTGACCGACCCCACCCGCACCGTCGCCCCCACGCGCGAGGACCCGGTCGCCCGGGCCGCCAGCGAGTGGCTGGGCGGCCCCACGGGACGACTCGCCGCGGTCGGTCGTCGCGGCCTGCGCCCGGCCCTGCTCGCGCTGACGGCCGCCGCCACCGTGGCGATGGTGCTGTCCACCCTCCTGCGGGGACACTGCCTCGCCCACGGGTGGCGGGCGGGCGACCAGTTCTGGCACATGTGCTACTCCGACATCCCGGTCGTCTACCAGAGCAGCGGGCTCGCGGACGGCGGCTTCGCCTACGGCGACGGCTCGGGCGTCGGCCAGGCCGCCGGCACGGGCATCGTCATGTGGCTGGTGTCCCTGCTGGTCCCCGGCGGGGAGCAGGGCCGCACGCTGGCCGCGGCCCAGGCCTACACCGGCCTGTGGGCCGGTCTGCTCACGATCCTGCTGGTCCTGCTGGTGGGCCTGCTGGTGCGGGCCACGCCGCGCACCCGGTGGAACGTCGCCCACCTGGCCCTCAGCCCCGTGGTGGTCACCACGGCGCTGGTCAGCTTCGACCTGGTGGCGGTGACGCTGGCGATGGCCGGGCTGGTGGCATGGAGCCGTCGCCGGGCCGTCGAGGCGGGCCTGCTGCTGGGGCTGGCGATCACCTGTCGCACCCCCGCGGTGCTCCTGCTGGTCGCCCTGGGCCTGGTGTGCCTGCGCGCGGGACGGATCGTGGACTGGTGCCTCACGGCCGGGGTCGCGCTGCTCACGGCCGTCGCCGTGATCGGGGGCATGGTGGCGTATGCCGGCAGGCAGGTCCTGGACGTCTACACCCGGTGGGCCGCCGCGGAGCCGGGCTACGGCTCGATCTCCTACCTGTTCACCTCGCTCGGCGTCACGGTGCCGTCGGGCCTGGCCACCGGTCTGGCCGTGACCGGCTGGGCGCTGGCGGTCCTGCTGGCGGTGCTCTTCGCGCTCGGGGCGGCCCGTCGCCCCGGCGTCGCCGAGGTGGCCCTGCTGCTCCTGGTGGTCGTCGGCCTGACGGGTCGATCGGTGCCGGTGCAGTGGTCCCTGTGGCTCGTCCCGCTCCTCGCCGTGATCGGCGTGACCTGGCGCGAGCACCTGGTGTGGGCGGGCGTCGAGGTCGCCTACTTCGTCGGCCTGTGGCTGCACATCGCCGCGGGCCAGGCTCCCGACCGGGGTCTGCCCGCAGGGTGGTTCGCGGTGCTGACGGTGGCGCGGCTCGCGACCTGGGCCTGGCTGGCCTGGCAGGTGACCCGCCGGGCGCGCGACGAGGTGCCGGACCGCGAGGCCGCCGCCGCGACGCCGGAGCCCGGGTCCGGCCGCGCGACCCGCCTGGGCGGTCGGGTGGAGCGCGACCCGCTCGCCGGTGTCTGCGCGGGCGCGCCGGACCAGGTGCTGCTCGGGGTCGTGTAGCCTAGAAAGGCTTGCATCCTGCCCGTCCGCACTGCGGCTCCCGCCGTGGCGTGGACGTCCGGGCCGGTTGCCGGCATACATGCACACCCTCCTGCCACGGAGAGACCGTGGCCGCCGAGACCAGAGGAGGTGGGTTAACGCATGCGTCAGTACGAGCTGATGATCATTCTCGACCCCGCTCTCGAGGAGCGCACCATCCAGCCGTCGCTGGAGAAGTTCCTCACCGTCATCACCAAGGACAAGGGCACCGTCGACAACATCGACCTGTGGGGCAAGCGCCGCCTGGCCTACGAGATCAACAAGAACGCCGAGGCCTACTACGCCGTCGTGAACTTCACGGCTGAGCCCGCCACGGCCAAGGAGCTGGACCGTCAGCTCTCGCTGAACGAGTCCATCCTGCGGACCAAGCTCATGCGCCCCGGCGCCTGAGTCGTCCCATCGCTCGATCACCCCTGACCCACCCCTGACACCCGCGACGCACGGATCGAGGAGAGCACCATGGCCGGAGAGACCACGCTGACCATCGTCGGCAACCTGACCCAGGACCCCGAGCTGCGGTTCACCCCGTCCGGGGCGGCGGTCGCCAACTTCACCGTGGCCTCCACGCCGCGCACCTTCGACCGGCAGAGCAACGAGTTCAAGGACGGCGAGACGCTGTTCATGCGGTGCTCGGTCTGGCGCGAGGCCGCGGAGAACGTCGCCGAGTCGCTCCAGCGGGGCATGCGGGTCGTCGTCACCGGCCGACTCGTCTCCCGCTCCTGGGACGACAAGGAGACCGGTCAGAAGCGCTCCGTCATGGAGATGCAGGTCGACGAGGTCGGTCCCTCCCTGCGCTACGCCACGGCCAAGGTCACCAAGACCCAGCGGGGCAACGGCCAGGGTGGCGGTTTCGGCGGTCAGCAGGGCAGCGGTTTCGGGGGACAGCAGGGCGGCGGCCAGCAGGGTGGCGGCTGGGGCGGCGGCAACGCCGGCCAGTCCGACGACCCGTGGTCGACCGGTGGCGGGCAGGGCGGTCGCGCCCCGGCCGCTCCGGCCCAGGGCGGCGCTCCCGCCCAGCAGGGTGGCGGGTGGGGCGGCGCGCCGTCCTACGACGAGCCCCCCTTCTGATCCGTCCCGATCGAGCATCGGCCGACCAGGCGCGAGCCCGCGTCGGCATACCTCTTGAGCCGTGGCCCCAGGCCCGGCACCACCTCTCGTAGACCACGCAAGGAGAACCACAATGGCCAAGCCCGTTGTGCGCAAGCCCAAGAAGAAGGCGAACCCGCTCAAGGCCGCCAAGGTCGAGAACATCGACTACAAGGACACCGCGCTGCTGCGCAAGTTCATCTCCGACCGCGGCAAGATCCGCGCTCGCCGCGTCACCGGTGTCTCCGTCCAGGAGCAGCGCCTCATCGCCAAGGCCGTCAAGAACGCCCGCGAGGTCGCCCTGCTGCCCTACTCGAGCTCTGCTCGCTGAGCCCAGGGAAGGGAACTGACATGAAGCTCATCCTCACCAACGAGGTCACCGGCCTCGGCACCCCCGGCGACATCGTCGAGGTCAAGGACGGCTACGCCCGCAACTACCTCATTCCCCGCGGCTTCGCGACGCCGTGGACCAAGGGTGGTCAGAAGCAGGTCGAGGCGATCCAGAAGGCCCGCGTCGCCCGCGAGCACAAGTCGATCGAGGAGGCCAAGGACGCCAAGCAGCGTCTCGAGGTCAAGGCCTACAAGGTGCCGGTGAAGTCCGGCGACGCCGGCCGCCTCTACGGCTCCGTCCACAGCACCCAGATCGTCGACGCGATCGTCGCTGCGGGCGGCCCCAAGGTCGACCGCCGCAAGCTGGAGGTCCAGGGCGCGATCCGCACCCTCGGCGTCTACACCGCGACCGTTCGCCTGCACCCCGAGGTGCTCGCCACCGTCAAGCTGGACGTCGTCGCGGCCAAGTAAGCCCCGGCGTTCGTTCGAGACCCGTCACCCCCCGGGGTGGCGGGTCTCGTCACGTCCGGCCCGGCCCATCCCACGCGCCGTCTCGTCGCCGTGCGGCGCTGCCTTCCCACCTGCTCCCTGACTTCCCACCTGCTCCCTGCCTCCTCCCCGTCGCGCGGCGCCGACGCCCCCGTGCCAGCCCCGCTGGGGCGGACGTCCGGCGTTCCCCTCGTGCGCTCGCAGCTCGACAGGTGCCCGTCCTCGGCCCCCGGTCGCGTCTTCACCGAGTCGGCGAGCGCAGGCTCGGCCGGGCGTGGGAGAGGTTCGGCCGGGTGCAGGGCGAGGGTCGCCACGCAGCGGCGCGGACGAGGCCGGCGGTATGGCGGGGCGCGAGGCGGGGGTTCAGGGGTTGCGCAGGGTGTTGTCCACGACGTACTGGTCGCCGCGGTAGGCGTGGTCGCCATACTCGATGGGCGTGCCGTCGGGGGCGTAGGACTGCCACAGCACGGTCAGGACGGCGTCGGCGCGGGTGAGCTGCAGCTGTCGGCGTTCGGTGAGGGTGGCCATCCGGGCGCCGAGGCGCTGGCGGGCGAGGTCGGCGACGACGCCACGCCTCGCGAGCAGCTCGTAGAGCCCGTGCTCGGCCAGCTCGGCGGTGGTGAGCGTGGAGAACTGCGGCGGGAGCCAGGAGCGGAGCACCACGAGGGGTCGGCCGTCGGACCAGCGGACCCGCTCGAGGTAGACCAGGGGGGTGCGGGGGTCGAGGTCGAGGGCGGTGGCGGCGACCTTGTTGCGGCGGGCGGGCACCAGGCGGACCACCTGGGTCGTCGGGCGGCGGCCGGTGCGGTCGAGCTCGTCGTACAGCGGTGTGAGGTCGTCACGCCGGTGCACCACCGGACAGGCCACGCGGGTGCCGACGCCGCGGTGACGGACGAGGAGCCCGTCGGCGACCAGCTGGGCGATGGCCTTGCGGACGGTCGGGCGGGAGACCTGCAGACGGGCGGCGAGGGACAGCTCGTTCTCGAAGGGGTCGCCCGGCTGGAGCACGCCGCGGTCGATGGCTGCGCGCAGCTGAGCGGCCAGCTGGTCGTAGAGCGGCGTCGACGACGAGCGGTCGAGAGTCAGGTCGGCCAGGGGACGCACAGGGGCAGGGTAGTGCCGGAAGGACGTGGCGGAGTGTCATCGCGGCCGGTCATGGGTGACAATGCTGGTGTTTGTCACCTCCACGACCTCAGAAGGACCCCATGAGACGCCGTCCCGCCATCGTCGTCGCCGCGGCCGCCGCGGCGCTCAGCCTGGCTGCCTGCTCCGCCACCGGGGGTCGCAAGGCCGTCGAGGAGGCTGCGGCCGCCGGCGGCAAGCCCGCCAAGACCATGACGGTCACCCTGATCACCCACTCCGCGCCCGGCGACGACTTCTGGGACCTGGTCCGCAAGGGCGCCGACGACGCTGCGGACAAGGACGGCATCACGCTGGAGTACCAGGCGAGCCCGGACGGCGCTGAGCAGGCCAACCTGGTCCAGGCCGCCATCGACAAGAAGGTCGACGGCATCGCGGTGACCCTGTCCAAGCCGGACCAGGTGGGCCCGGCGGTCACGAAGGCCGTGGCGGCCGGCATCCCGGTCACGGCGCTCAACGGCGGCGTGGACGCGTGGAAGGCCTTGGGCGTCAAGGGATTCTTCGGTCAGGAGGACCGCGTCGCGGGCCAGGTGACGGGCGAGCGGCTCAAGGGCCTGGGCGCCAAGAAGGTCCTGTGCATCCTGCACGAGCAGGGCAACGTCGGCAACGACGCGCGCTGCACGGGCGTCAAGGCGGCCCTGCCCACGACCGAGACGTTGTACGTCAACGGCGCCGACACCGCCGACGTCCAGTCCAAGCTGACCGGCAAGCTGCAGCAGGACGAGGCGATCGACTGGGTCCTCGGCCTCAAGGCCTCGGTCGCGCTGACCGGGGTGCAGTCGGTGAAGGAGGCCGGGTCGGCCGCCAAGGTCGCGACCTTCGACACCAACGCCGAGCTGATCAAGGCGATCAAGGCCGGTGACGTGCAGTTCGCCGTCGACCAGCAGCCTTATCTGCAGGGCTACCTCGCGGTGGACGCGCTGTGGCTCTACAAGACCAACGGCAACGACGTCGGTGGCGGGCAGGCGACGTTGACCGGTCCGGCCTTCGTCGACAAGACCAACGTCGCCGCCATCGAGAAGTTCGCCGCCGCGGGGAAGCGCTGATGTCGCCCGCCACCGCCGGAACCGCCGCCGCGCAGACGACCGCCGCCGACCTGACGCCCACCGACGGCGCCCCGCCGGCCCCGGAGCTCGAGGTCGACGACCGCACCACCCGGCCCTCGCTCGCCACCCGCCTGCTCGTCCGCCCCGAGATCGGTTCGCTGATCGGCGGGCTCGCGCTGCTCGTCTTCTTCCTGGCGATCGCCCCCGGCTTCCGCAACGTCAGCAACGTGGGGACGATCCTCTACAGCGCCTCGATCATCGGGATGATGGCGGTGCCGATCGCCCTGCTGATGATCGGCGGCGAGTTCGACCTGTCCGCGGGGGTGCTCGTGACCACGGCGGGCCTGGCGGCGGCGCTGCTGGGGTGGTACTTCAACCTCCACGTGTGGGTGGCCGTCCTGGTCGCGCTGCTCGTCAGCCTGGCGATCGGTCTGGTCAACGGGCTGCTGCTGACCCGCACCAAGCTGCCGAGCTTCCTCACGACGCTGGCGACCTTCTTCGTGCTGCAGGGGGTCAACCTCGGCATGACGCGCGAGATCTCGGGCAACGTCGCGTCCCGCTCGATCGCCGACATGGACGGCTGGGACTCCGCCAAGGCGGTGTTCGCCGCGGAGACGACCGTGCACCTGGGCGACGCGGCGATCAACCTCAAGGTCACGCTGCTGTACTGGCTGCTGCTGACCGCGGTCGGCGCCTGGTTGCTGCTGCGCACCCGGCAGGGCAACTGGATCCTGGCGGTGGGCGGCGACGACGGCGCCGCCCGCGCGTCGGGCGTCCCGGTGCGCCGCACCAAGGTCGCGCTGTACCTCTTCGTGGCCTTCGGGGCCTGGCTGTCCGGGATGCACCTGCTGTTCGGCTACGGCGTGGTCCAGTCCGGCGAGGGCGTGGGCAAGGAGTTCGTCTACATCGTCGCCGCGGTGATCGGCGGCTGCCTGCTGACGGGTGGCTACGGCTCGGTCGTGGGTGCCTCGGTGGGTGCGCTGATCTACGGCATGGCCCAGCTCGGCATCAACTACGCCGGCTGGAACCCGGACTGGTTCAAGACCTTCCTCGGCGTGATGCTGCTCGCCGCGACGCTGGTCAACGTCTGGATGAAGCGGAAGGCGGAGCGGCGATGAGCACGGTCCAGCAGGAGCGCCACCCGGTCGAGGAGGCTGAGCAGGCCCCGATCCTGGAGCTCGACGACGTCGGCAAGTCGTACGGCCACGTCGAGGCGCTGCGCGGGGTCTCCCTGACGGCGCGGGCCGGCGAGGTCACGTGCGTGCTCGGTGACAACGGCGCGGGCAAGTCCACGCTCATCAAGGTCATGGCCGGGCTGCACGAGCACACCTCGGGCGTGGTCCGGGTCGAGGGCGACCCGGTGCGCTTCACCTCCCCGCGGCAGGCGCAGGCGGCAGGCATCGCCACCGTCTACCAGGACCTCGCCCTGGCCCCGCTGATGGCCGTATGGCGGAACTTCTTCCTCGGCAACGAGATCACGCGCAAGCCCTTCGGGCGGCTGGCGATCGAGGAGATGAAGGCCAAGGCCGACGCGTCGCTGCGGGAGCTCGGGGTCGTCATACCGGACCTGGAGACCCCGGTCGGGGCGCTGTCGGGCGGGCAGCGGCAGTGCGTGGCCATCGCCCGCGCGATCCACTTCGGGGCCAAGGTGCTGATCCTGGACGAGCCGACGGCCGCGCTGGGCGTCAAGCAGTCGGGCGTGGTGCTGCGTTACATCGCCAAGGCCCGCGACGCCGGGATCGCCGTCGTCTTCATCACCCACAACCCCAACCACGCGATGCTCGTGGGCGACCACTTCGTGGTGCTCAAGCTGGGTCGGGTCTCCCTCGACCGGGCCAAGGCCGACCTGACGCTGGACGAGCTCACCCACGAGATGGCGGGCGGCGGCGAGCTGGACGCCCTCGCGCACGAGCTGCGGCGCTGACGCCGGCACACGACCGCATCGACGCAACTGGACCGGCCCCGGGCTCTCGACCGCCCGGGGCCGGGGCGCGCTCCTAGCCTGGGCAGATCATCCCCTCGACGAGGAGTGCACCGATGTCGCTGCCGCTGCCGTCCCCCGACCGTCTCCACCCCCTCGACGGGCCCGTCGTGCGCTGGGGGATCCTCGGCACCGGTTGGGCCGCCGATCGTTTCCTCGGGTCGGTGCTCAGCCACACCAACCACCAGGTCGCGGCGATCGGCTCGCGCGACCTGGCCCGCTCCACCGAGCTGGCCGAGCGCCACGGTGGCCGGCCGTGCGGGTCCTACGAGGAGCTCGTGGCGCAGGACGACGTGGACGTGGTCTACGTCGCGACGCGCCACCCGCACCACGTGGACCACGCGCTGCTGGCGATCGAGGCGGGCAGGCACGTGCTGGTCGAGATGCCGATGGCCGTCGACGCGGCCGGTGCCCGGCAGATCGCGGCCGCGGCGCGGGCGCGAGGCGTCTTCTGCGCCGAGGCGATGTGGTCGATGTTCCTGCCGAAGTTCACGGTGCTGCGCACGGTCCTCGACGAGGGGCTGCTCGGCGACATCCACCTGCTGTCGGCCGATCTCGGGGAGTACTTCGACGACGACCACCGGATCAACGACCCCGCGGCTGCGGGCGGCGCGATGATGGACCTGGGCACCTACCTCGTGGCCTTCGCGACCTGGGCGCTCGGCCGTCCCACCGAGATCCACGCGCAGGGTGTGCGTGGCCCGTCCGGCGTGATGGCGCAGACCGTGATGGAGCTGCGCCACGGCGACACCACCCAGTCCGCGCTCGAGGCGACCTCGCTGGTGCGCACCCCGACCAGCGCGTCGATCAGCGGCAGCAAGGGTTTCGCGACGCTGGAGGGGCCCTTCTACAAGCCCGGACCGCTCACCGTCCGCACCCGCGACGGCCAGGTGCTGCGCCACGAGGAGACCCCGATCGCGCACGCGGCGTTGTTCTACGAGGCGCTGGAGGTGGCCCGCTGCCTGGACGCCGGGCTGCTGGAGACCCCGATCCGGCCGCTCGACGCGACGATCCTCACCCTGGAGGTCATGGACGAGGTGCGGGCGCTCACGGGGGACGCGCTGGTCGGGGCCCGCTGAGCCCCCAGGCGCCCCGGCTAGCCTGAGCCCATGGCGGACAGGCACTTCGACCTCATCATCATCGGCACCGGCTCGGGCAACTCGCTGCTGACTCCCGAGCTCGAGGGCCGCGACGTGGCGATCCTCGAGCGGGGGGTCTTCGGCGGGACCTGTCTCAACGTCGGGTGCATCCCGACCAAGATGTTCGCCTATCCCGCGGACGTGGTGACCGAGGCCGCGGACCTGCAGCGGCTCGGGATCTCCTATGCCGATCCCCAGGTCCGCTGGCAGGAGATCCGCGACCGGGTCTTCGGCCGGATCGACCCGATCGCCCGCGGTGGCGAGGACTACCGCCGGCAGGACCCGCACGTGACGGTGTTCAGCGGGAGCGCGCGCTTCACGGCGCCCACCGAGATCGACACCGGCACCGGCGCGACGATCACGGCCGAGCAGATCGTGATCGCCGCCGGCGCCCGCCCGACGATGCTGCCGGTCGACGGGCTGCGCGAGGTCGACCCCGACGCCGGGATCCACACCTCGGACACGGTGATGCGGATGCCTCAGCTGCCGCGGCGGATGGCCGTGATCGGCGGGGGCTACATCGCCTGCGAGTTCGCCCACGTCTTCGACGCGCTCGGGGTCGACGTGGTCTGGCTGCAGCGCTCCGACCTGCTCCTGCGCAGCCAGGACGAGCTGGTTTCCCGGGTGGTGACCGACGCCGCGGCCGAGCGCTTCGACCTGCGGCTCGAGACCGAGGTGAGGTCTGCGACGCGGCAGGACGACGGCTGGCACCTCGCGCTGTCGACCGGCGGCGAGGTCGTCGTCGCCGCCGTGCTCGTCGCGGTCGGACGCACCCGCAACGGCGACCAGCTCGGCCTGGCCGAGGTCGGCTACCGCATGGAGGACGGGCGGCTGTGGGTCGACGAGCACCAGCGCACCTCGGTCGAGGGAGTGTGGGCGCTCGGGGACGTCTCCTCGCCATACCAGCTCAAGCACGTCGCCAACCACGAGGCCCGCGTCGTCGCCCACAACCTCGCGCACCCGGACGACCTGCGCAGCACCGATCACCGGTTCGTGCCGGCGGCGGTCTTCGGGCACCCGCAGGTGGCGTCGGTGGGTGCGACCGAGCGCGAGCTGCGCGCGGCCGGCCGGGACCACGTCGTCACGGTGCAGCGATATGGCGACACGGCGTACGGCTGGGCGATGGAGGACCAGGCCGGCGTGTGCAAGCTGCTCGCCGACCCCCAGACAAAGCAGCTGCTCGGGGCGCACCTGGTCGGGCACCAGGCGAGCCTGCTCGTCCAGCCGCTCGTCCAGGCCATGTCGCTCGGCACGACGGTGCCGCAGATGGCGCGAGGGCAGTACTGGACCCACCCGGCCCTGGTCGAGGTCGTCGAGAACGCTCTGCTGGGCCTGGACCTGTGATGGGGCCGCGAGCTGTGACCGGCTCCGTCGGGACGCGACTCGTGCCGGGGCTGGTGGGCTGATGGGTCTCGGTCTGGCCGCCGCGCTGGCGGGGATGCTGCTCTATGCCCTGGCCTCGGTCTCCCAGGGGCTCGCCGCGTCGCGGGCCGAGGGCTCCGCGGTGCTGCGGCACCCGGCCTATCTCACCGGCCTGGGCTGCGACGCCCTCGCCTGGGTGGCCTCGCTGGTCGCGCTGACCCGGATGCCCTTGTTCGCCGTGCAGTCCTTGCTCGCCGGATCGCTGGCGATCACGGTGCTGCTCGCTCGGGTGGTGCTGCACGCGCGCACCTCCGGGCGCGACTGGGCGGCCATCGGGGTCGTCTCGCTCGGTCTGGTGCTGGTGGCGCTGTCGTCGGGCGCCGAGTCCGACGCCGGTGCGCCGCAGGGCTATCCGACCGCCGTGACGGTCCTCGCCGTCGCGGCGGTGGTGGCGCTCGCGGCGCTGTGGCGACGCGGTCCCGCGCTGGTGCTCGGCGGCCTGGCGGGGGTGGGCTTCTCGGGGCTGGCGCTCGCGGCGCGGGCGGTGCACGTCGGCGCCGGTGGGCCGCTCGACGTGGTGCGGGAGGTGGCGCTGCAGCCGGCCGCGTGGGCGCTGGTGGCGTCCGGCGTCGTGGGGGCGGTGGCCTATGCGCGGGCCCTGGAGCGCGGGTCGCTCGGCCCGGTGACCGCCGTGATGTGGGTGGTCGAGGTGCTCCTGCCCGGCGTCGTCGGGGTGCTCGTCCTGGGCGACACGGTGCGTCCGGGGTGGGGTCTCGCGGCCCTCGCGGGTGTCGCGGTGGCGGTGGCCGGGTGCGTGGTTCTGGCCTTCAGCCCCGCGGCGGAGGCGGCGGGCGGCTGAGGGCGGCGGTGCGGCGGGCGGTGCGGCCCCGGCCGCGTCATACCTCGCCTCGGTCCCAGACACGACGGTCGGCGACACGATCGACGGGCCGGACCGGCGGCCCTGTCGGGAACCGTCGCACCTGCGGCCGGGTCAGCGGGTGCCGGTCACCAGCCAGGCGTCGCTGCGGGCACGCAGCTGCAGGGCCACTCCCCGCAGCGCCATGAACGTCGCGAAGCCGGCCCACAGGCAGGTCATCGCCAGCTCGGGCGTCCCTCCCGTCGCCAGGTGGCGCACGCCCAGCACGATCGGGAGATAGGCCGTCAGCAGGCCCACCTGTGCCCAGGCGAGCCAGCGGCTGTCGCCCGCCCCGATGAGCACCCCGTCGAGGACGAAGACCCACCCCGAGATCGGCTGCGACAGGGCGACGACGACCAGGCCCGCGGCCAGCGCCTGCCGGGTCGCCTGGTCGGGGGTGAACAGCGCGGGCAGGACGGTGTGCGTCGCGAGCAGCGCTGCGCCCAGGACGACTCCGGCCACCAGGCCCCAGCGCACCATCAGCCTGGTGGCGGCGCGCGTGCCCGCGGTGTCGCCCGCGCCGAGCGCCTTGCCGGTCAGCGCCTGCGCCGCGATCGCCAGCGCGTCGAGGGCGAAGGTGAGGAAGCTCCAGACCGTCGCGCTCACCTGGTAGGCCCCGAGCGGCACGTCCCCCAGACCCGCGGCCACCCAGGTCGTGAGCAGCAGCACCGCCCGCAGCGCGAGGGTGCGGACCAGCAGCGGTATGCCGTCGCGCGCGGCGCGCAGGACCCGGGCCGGGTGCGGGTGCACGGGGGCGTGGAGGCGGCGGGCGGCGCGCCCCACGACCAGGAGCAGCGCGACCGCCATACCCCACTGGCTGAGGACGGTGCCCAGCGCCGACCCGCCGATGCCCAGGTGCAGGCCGTGGACGAAGAGGACGTTCAGCGCGATGTTGCACGTGAAACCAGCCACGCTGACGACCAGCGGCGTGCGGGTGTCCTGGACCCCGCGCAGGATCCCCGTCGCGGCCAGGGCGACCAGCATCGCGGGGAGTCCCAGCGCACTCAGCCGCAGGTAGATCGCCCCCTGGTCGAGTGCGGCCGAGCTCGCGCCGAAGACCGCGAGGATCGGTCGGGCCGCGGTGGCCACCAGGACCGCCGTGACCAGGCCGAGGCCGCTCGCCAGCCAGACCCCGTCCAGCCCGGTGGTCACCGCGCCGCGCTCGTCGCCCGCACCCACGTGCCGGGCGACCACGCTGGTCGTGCCGTACGCGAGGAAGACGAAGACGTTGGCGGCGGTCAGCAGGGCGGCGCTCGCCACCCCGAGGCCGGCGAGCTGGGCGGTGCCGAGGTGACCCACGATCGCGCTGTCGGCGAGCAGGAAGAGCGGCTCGGCGACCAGGGCGAGGAAGGCCGGGACCGCCAGCCGCAGGATCTCGCGGGCCGGTGACGACTCGGTCGGCCGAGGTGCCGGCGGGTCCTGGTCGGGGCCCGGGCAGGTCTGCTCGCAGGGGTCCGTGGTCACCACCGCAGGATAGGTGCTGCTGCTCACGGAGGGTGTGGGTGAACGCCGGGTGGACGGCACGTCGACCAGGGGCGGTTGTCCACAGCGAAGAGGCCGTTCGGGTGCGTGATGTGGAAAGACGGTGGTCAGCCCGGGTTA
Source organism: Arsenicicoccus dermatophilus (assembly GCF_022568795.1). NCBI lineage: Bacteria > Bacillati > Actinomycetota > Actinomycetes > Micrococcales > Intrasporangiaceae > Arsenicicoccus > Arsenicicoccus dermatophilus. Next base: position 171,642 of record NZ_JAKZHU010000002.1, read on the forward strand.
CTGATCCGTAAAGTAACCAAACGATCACGGACAGCGACAAGATGTCCGGTATGACCTGGTAGCGGTCCGGCCTGCTGTCCGATTTGTCCACACTGTCCCGCGTGTCCTCCCGGATGGAGCAATCCCCAGGAGTCAATCTCTGTGCACAGCGTGTGTGTCGCTTTTGCCCAGGTCAGAGCTGGTGTGAGCGACTTGTGGCCGAGGAAGTCACATCCTGTCCACAGCCCTGTCCACAGCGTTACCCCTATGCGTCGCCGCTTTGTCCACACGTTGTCCACAGGCTGTGTTTGCCCGAGGTCCCCGGTCGCACCGCCCTTTCCGGCGGGCTGGCGGGATCCAGGCTTGACCGTTCAAGGCTCCAATTATCCACACCCTCTCCCCAGGGGTGCCAGATGAACGGACCGGATCGGTGCCCTCGACGTCGGTGGTGGGCACGCGCCCTTCTCGTGGCGAATTTGTCTGCGCTCTGTGATGGACTGACCCCACCGCCGGGCAGGGCGGCCGAGCGCGGACGAGGGAGCGGCACGTGTCGATGGACGACCACGACGGTCAGGGCGCCCCGCGAGGCGGGGACGACCGGCTTCCGCCGCAGGACGTGCACGCCGAGCAGTCGGTGCTGGGCTCGATGATGATGTCCAAGGACGCCATCGCCGACTGCGTCGAGACGCTGCGTGGCAAGGACTTCTACCGCCCCTCCCACGAGTCGATCTACGAGGCGATCCTCGACCTCTACGGCCGCGGCGAGCCGGCCGACGCCATCACCGTCGCCGACGAGCTGACCAAGCGCGGCGAGATCCAGCGGATCGGTGGCCAGGCCTACCTGCACCAGCTCATCGACTCGGTCCCGACCGCCGCCAACGCCGGCTACTACGCCGAGATCGTGCAGGAGCGCGCGGTGCTGCGGCGCCTCGTCGAGGCCGGCACCCGCATCGTCCAGCTCGGCTACGGGCAGGACGGCGACGTCGAGGACATCGTCAACGCGGCCCAGGCTGAGGTGTATGCCGTCGCGGACAAGCGCGGCGGCGAGGACTACATCTCCATCGGGGAGATCCTCGAGAGCACCATCGACGAGATCGAGCACGCCAGCGGCAAGGGCGGCGAGATGGTCGGCATCCCCACGGGATTCACCGAGCTCGACCAGCTGACCAACGGTCTGCACCCCGGTCAGATGATCGTGATCGCCGCCCGCCCGGCGATGGGCAAGGCGCTGGCGCTGGACACCCCCCTGCCCACACCGACCGGGTGGACGACGATGGGCGAGGTCCAGGTCGGCGACGAGGTGATGGGGGCGAACGGGCGACCCACCCGCGTCGTCGCGGCCACCGAGGTGATGGTCGACCGGCCGTGCTACGAGGTGGTCTTCTCGGACGGCTCCTCGATCGTGGCCGATGCCGAGCACCAGTGGGTCACATCGGCCGACGGCTCCGAGCAGGTGCGGACCACCGCGCAGATCGTCCAGGCGCATGCCGAGGGCGGTGCCCGCCATACCGTCGCCTCCCGTCGAGACTGCGAGACGTGGACGATCACGGGCGTGACGCCGATCGCCTCGGTGCCGGTGCGGTGCATCCAGGTCGCCGCGGCGGACCACCTCTATCTCGCGGGCCGCTCGATGATCCCGACGCACAACTCGACGTTCGCCATGGACATCGCCCGGTCGGCGGCCATCCACGCCGGCCACGCCGCGGTGTTCTTCAGCCTGGAGATGAGCAAGACCGAGATCACCATGCGTCTGCTGTCGGCCGAGACGAGCATCTGGCTGCAGAAGCTGCGCAAGGGCGAGCTGCGCGACGACGACTGGACCAAGATCGCGCGGGCGACCGGTCGGCTGTCGGAGGCGCCGCTGTTCATCGACGACTCGCCCAACATGTCGCTGATGGAGATCCGCGCCAAGTGCCGGCGGCTCAAGCAGCGCAACAACCTCAAGCTCGTGGTCATCGACTACCTGCAGCTGATGAGCTCGGGCAAGCGCGTCGAGTCGCGTCAGCAGGAGGTGTCGGAGTTCTCGCGTGCGCTGAAGCTCCTCGCCAAGGAGATCGAGGTCCCCGTGATTGCGCTCTCGCAGCTGAACCGTGGACCCGAGCAACGTCCGGACAAACGCCCGATGGTGTCCGACCTGCGCGAGTCAGGGTGCCTGACGGCGGACACCCGTGTGCTGCGTGCCGACACGGGGGCCGAGACCACGATGGGTGAGCTGTTCGCGTCCGAAGCCCGGGACGTGCCGGTCTGGGCCCTGGACGAGTCGCTGCGTTACGTGCGGCGTCACCTCACCCACGTCTTCTCGACCGGCACCAAGCCCGTGCTCCGTCTGACCTTGGCCTCCGGCAAGACCGTCCGGGCCACCGGCAACCACCCCTTCCTGACGTATGCCGGATGGCGCGCCCTGTCCGATCTCGTGCCTGGCGACCGGCTTGCGGTGCCCCGCCACGTCCCCGCGCCGGAGCTCGAGTCCGATTGGCCTGATGACCGCGTGATCCTGCTCGCCCACATGCTCGGGGATGGGTCCATGCTGCGGCGTCAGCCCCTGCGCTACGCCTCCATCGACGAGGCGAACCTGCAGGCGGTCTCCAAGGCCGCGCGTACCTTCGGGGTCCAGGCGGTGCGTGACGAGTACGCCGCGGCCCGCTGCACCGTCCTGCGCCTGCGTTCGCCATACCGCCTGACGCATGGCGTCCGTCACCCGATCGCTGCCTGGTTGGACGAGATCGGCGTCTTCGGCCTGCGGCGCCACGAGAAGTTCGTCCCGGAGCAGGTCTTCCATCTGCCCAAGAGGCAGATCGCCCTCTTCCTGCAGCATCTGTGGGCGACCGACGGCTCCGTCACCGTCACCAAGAACGGCCGCGGCGGGCGGGTGTACTACCACTCCACGAGTCGTCGACTGGTGGACGACATCTCTGTGCTCCTGCTGCGTTTCGGGATCTCGACTCGCACGCGCACCGTGCACGAGGCGGGCTGCCGGGCCGGGTACACCATCGACATCTCGGGGTGCGACAGCCAGCGGCGCTTCTTGCAGGAGATCGGGGTGTTCGGGGGGCGCGCCGTCGCTGCCTCTCGGCTCCTGGAGATCGTGCGCGAGCTCGACGCCGACACCGACGTCGACACCATCCCCGTCCAGGTGTGGGACGACGTCCGCAGGGTCCTGAGCGAGCGCGGGACGACCACCCGTGCCTCCCAGGCGGCACGCGGCACCGCTCACCGCGGTTCGTCGCTCCACCAGGCCGCGCCGTCCCGCGAACGACTGGGGCGCGTTGCGACGATCCTCGACAGTGCCGAGCTGGAGCTGTATGCCGTCAACGACGTGCTGTGGGACAGCGTGGTGTCGATCGAGCCGGACGGCGAGGAAGAGGTGTACGACGCCACGGTGCTCGGGGGGCACAACTTCATCGCGAACGGCATCGCCGTGCACAACTCGATCGAGCAGGACGCGGACATGGTGATCCTGTTGCATCGCGAGGAGGTGTACGACAAGGAGACCGCTCGGGCAGGCGAGGCGGACATCATCGTGGCCAAGCACCGTAACGGTCCGACCGCCACGATCGGGGTCGCCTTCCAGGGGCAGTGCGCCCGCTTCGCCAACATGGCGACCGGTTTCTGAGAGCGGTCGCCATGCCTCCTGCCGTGGGACGGCGGTTGGCGTGATCCGTGTCGAGATGCAGCGATCTGTGAACGATTGTTCAAAGTAGCGGTTTGGAACGTTCCCCTCGGCGCCGCCGATGGTGCGGTAGAGCCGATTGGCTCCGGCAATTCGACGTGGGAACGGTTCTCCCGTGCATGGTCCCCGCGCGGCGCCACACGTTTGTGCAGGTCAGGGCGATTTCAGTGAGGACCGTTCTCGATTCACAGGTTGGGGGCTGAATCTTCCTGTGAACGTCAGGCAGCACCCGTCACGGAGAGTGCCCGCGGACGCGGCGACCGGATGAGGTCGGCGTGCGCGGCCGACCGCTACCCGCAGCCTGTGAAGGGTCGTGGCAGCTCACTCATGTTGAGGAGCGCATGCCATGTATGGCTCCTCCTAGAGTGGCGCCATGGTTGCCGTGGGGAGCATGACGCAGTTGGTGCTTGAATGCGCTGATGTTCATGGCCTGGCGGAGTTCTGGGCCGAAGTGTTGGACCTCGAGCACCCTGCCGCTACCGACGACGAAGACTGGCTCACCCTGGAATGGGCGCCGGTGGGCCGGCTGTCTTTCCGCCGAGTGGACGGCTACCAGCCTCCCGCGTGGCCAGGGTCCTCGGGCGAGTCCCAGATGCACTTCGATCTTCTGGTCCCCGACTTCATCCAGGCTGACCTGGCGGTGCTGGACGCCGGCGGACGGCCACTGACCGAAGTGCTCGATCCTGGCCCGAAGGCTTGGCGCGTCTATTCAGACCCTGCGGGTCACCCCTTCTGCCTGGTCTCTGTGCCGGAATAGACGCACATACCGTTGACGTCGCGAGGTAGCGTCCGCTCCTGCCGCATACTGGGCTCGCTTGGCTTACGGTTGGGTCATGGAGTGGCTGTTATGGCTGGCTGCCGGTGTCAGCGGTGTCGTCGCGCTGGACCTGGTTGGTCGACGGGCTGAGCGTCGAGGGTGGATCTACTGGCGCTCCCGGCGGCGGGGCAGCATGGGTCTCGTCGCCGGACCGCTGCTCGAGGTATTTAGCCCGGCCCACGCTCACGTCGTCGAGGAGCGAGATCGGCAGCGTCTGCAGATTCAGCAGACCGAGCGCAGCGAGCCCGACGAGGCGCCGTGCCCCGACGGGCCTTGACCCCCGGATGGTGGACACGGTGTGTGATTACGCGGCGGGTGCCGGCGTAGTGGTGGTGAGTGTTGTCTCGAAGGTGTTGGGGCTGAGGTGGCCGCACCAGGAGTGCCGGCGTCGGGTGTTGTAGCGGGTGAGCCAGGCGAAGGAGGTACGTCGGCAGGTGGGCTCGTCGGTGAAGGCCCGCTGGTCGCGGAGCACCTCGCGTTTGAAGGTGGCGTTGAAGGCCTCGGCCAGGGCGTTGTCCGCGCTCGTGCCCACGGTATCCATGGACTGGGTGACATCCAGGTCGGCGCACAGGCGGGCGTAGGCCTTGCTGGTGCAGACGGCGGGTTCAACCGGTCGGCGTGGAAGATCACGCCGCTGGTCGGGCCGGCCGCGGGGTCGCGGAAGGTCACTGCGCGGCGCAGCGCGGTCTCGACGACGTCGGTGTGCAGGCTGGCGCTGAACGCGTACCCCATCACGCGGCGGCTGCACGCGTCTCGCACCGCGCACAGGTACAGCCAGCCCTGCCCGGTTGCCAGGTAGGTGATGTCCGAGGTCCACACCGCGTCGAGGCGTCCGCGGTCGACGTCGCGCTCGACCCGGTCGGGGATCGAGTGCGGGCTCGGGGCGACGCCCAGGGCCAGAACCGGATTCCACGTGCGCGGGCTGATGCCCGCGGATCCCGTTGGCGCGCATCAGCTTTGTCACGGTCTGGCGGGACACGACCTCACCCTCGGCGCGCAGATCGGCCAGGAGTCGTGAGGCGCCGTTCACACCGCCCGACGCCTTGTGTGCGGCGACGACCTTGACGGCCAGGTCTGCAAGCCGCTGCGCCCGCGGGCCCGGCCCGCGGCGCTGCCGGTCGGACCAGTCGTCGTAGCCCGACCTGGACACGCTCAGCAGCTGACACGTCCGCGTCACCGGGATACCGGCGGCCCCCGGGGACCGGGTCGGTTCGTTGGTGGCCTTCTCCGCGTGGATCAGCGCGTAGGCGGCATCGGCCGCGACGACGCGCTCTCCGCCATGACGAAGGCCGCTGCTCTTTTCAGGAACTCCCGGTCCATGCGTAGCAGGGAGCACCGTGGCCCGCGGGTGACCGTGCGCGGTAGGGCGCATCTCGACAACGCACCGTCACCGACCAGGTCATGCCCTCGGCTCCTCCCCGGCGGCCAGCATGCCGCAGGCGAGGGAGTGCAGGTCGACGAGCGATCGGAGAGGAGGCAGGTCGGGTCTGTCGTGGACGATCCACCCCTCCGGGCCCTCGGACACGGTGAGGACCGCGGGGACGCCGTCATCGACGGCGAGGCCTGCTCGGCGCAGGCAGTGCCGTGCCAGGTGCGCGTCGTCGCTGTGCCCGTGGACGTGGCACCCGGGGCGATCGGGGTGAACGGCCTCGAAGGTCAGGCTGTCCAGCCTGAAGCGCACCCCGGGCGTCGCGAAGGGCGCGCCCAGGAGCCCTTCCTGGGCCAGGACCTCGGGCACGCCGACGTGCATCACCGGATCCCGTCCCGCGACCCAGACCTGGTCGGCATAGGCGAGGATCGTCTCGATGTCGTGCGTGCACACGACGACGGCCAGACGGCGTGCGGTGCAGATCTCGCGCAGGAGCTCCAGGAGGTGGATCCGTCCGGGCGGGTCCAGGAAAGAGGTGGGCTCGTCCAGGAGGAGGACCTTCGGCTCCTGTGCCAGGGCCCGCGCCACCATCACCCGTTGCCGCTGGCCGTCGGAGAGGCTCGCCAGCTCGCGCGTGCCCAGGGCCAGGGCGTCGACGGCGGTGAGCGATGCCGTGATCACCTCGTGGTCGCGCGCGGAGAGGCGCCCCGAGGCCCCGCGGTGAGGATGCCGTCCGAGGGCCACGACCTCGCAGGCCCTGAGACGTCCGGGATCGAAGCGATCTGTCAGGACGGCAGCCAGGCGGCGTGCGAGGTCCCGGCTGCGCAGGGTGCAGGCGTCCTCGCCCTCGAGGAGCACCCGTCCTCGCAGGGCCGGCTGCAGCTGGGCGATGGTGCGCAGGAGGGTGGACTTCCCCGAGCCGTTGGGCCCGACGAGTGCCACCAGCTCGCCAGGTCCCACCTGGGCCGAGACCGCGTCGAGCACCACGGCCGGGGGACGTCGGCGGCGACGGTATCCGGCACGGACGTCGTCCAGGGTCAGCAGGGCTGGGGCTGCGCCGGCCGGGCCAGGGGACGCGGGGTGCTGGGCCTGCGTCATCGATCTCATGCGCCCGCTCCTCCGTGGCGGCTCAGCAGGATGTAGATGACGACCGGGGCCCCGAAGGCGGCATTGACGGCGTTGAGCGGAAGCACGCCCTCACCAGGCAGCTGGGCCAGGATGTCGGCTGCCAAGGCCACCTGCCCCCCGGCGAGCACGCACCCCGGCAGCAGGACGCGGTGGTCGGAGGAGCCGAAGAACCCACGGCACAGGTGCGGGATCGCGATGCCCAGGAAGCCGATCGGACCGCAGAAGGCCGTGGCTGCCCCCGCGAGCACCGCCGTGGTGAGGACGATCGAGGCTCGGGCTCGCCGTAGGTCGACGCCCATGGTCCGGGCGTAGTTGTCGCCCAGGAGAAGGGCGTTGAGCCAGGTGGCGAGCAGCATGGACAGAAGCAGGCAGAGCCCGAGGACCGGGGCAAGGACCGTGAGGTTGCTCCAGGTGACACCGTGGTAGCTGCCGAAGCCCCAACGGGTGTACTGCGCGATGAGCTCAGGTGTGGCCCCTGCGAGCATGACGGTCACCGCCGCGGAGACGAGATATCCGAGCATGACCCCGAGCAGCAGCAGGGTGCTGCTGGATCGGAGGAACCGACCGGCCGCCAGGACGAGGCACATGACCAGCCCGGAGCCGACGGCTGCAGCGAGGACGACGCCGAGGTCACCGGTCAGCCCGAGCCCAGCGGTGAGCGAGGCGGCATACGCCGAGGTCCCGGCCAGGAGGATCACCACGCCCACACCGAGGCTGGCCCCCGAGGAGAGGCCGAGGACGTAAGGGTCGGCGAGCGGGTTGCGGAAGAGGGTCTGCGTCTGCAGCCCGGCGACCCCGAGGGATGCGCCGACCAGCAGCGCGGTGACCGTGCGAGGTCCGCGGATGTCATGGAGGATCGTCGCGGAGACCGGGTCGACCGGACGGCCCAGCAGCCAGTCGACGACCTCGCGCAGCGGCACGGACACCGCGCCCAGCGCCAGACCGGCGGCCGTCGCGCCCGCCGCCGTCAGGGCGAGGAGTCCGAAGCGCAGGGCCAGGCCGCCCGGAGCGGTCCCCGTGACCGGGCAGGTCCCACGCTCGTGCCTGGTGGCGGTCACCGTGTCGGCACCTGCTCGTAGTAGGTGAACTGGTGACCAGGCATCAGCTCGGGGTGCAGGATGGCCGCGAGGTCGGCGAGGACGAGGTCCGGACGCACCACACCGCTCTGCCAGTAGTCGTTGCCGCCCCCGGCGTTGATCCGCCTCGTCGCGACCCAGACGTTGCCTTGCCGGACCGCGGCGAGCTGGCCCAGGCGGGCATCGGACCTGACGATGTCGGCGGTGGTCTTCCACTCCTTCAGGGTCGTGCCGTTGAGCCAGTACCTCGCCTGGGTGCCCTTGGCCAGCACCACCTCGAGGTCGAGGGTCTTGCTCCCGGTCCCACTCACGTCGCTCATCACGTACTGGCCGCCCGCATCCTTGACGGAATTGGCGACATAGCCGTCGGCGGCCGCGGCATACCACGTGCCCTTGCTCATCGTGCCGAGCAGCACGGTCGGTCGGTCCGCGACCGTCCTCGTCCTGGCCGCCACCGCCCTGTAGTCCGCGGCGATCTTGGCGTAGACCCCGTCCGCCTTCTTCTCGGCGTTGAGGAAGAGAGCGGTGTACTTCATCCACTCGGCTCTGCCCAGGGCGGTGCTCTCCAGCCACTCCGCGTTGGCCACCACCGGAATTCCGAGCTCCTTGATCTTCGCGTTCGCGGGATCCGAGGTGCCCATGGTGACGAAGAGATCGGGGCGCACCGCGGCGACCGACTCGGCGCTGACGCCGTGGTCCTCGTTCTTGAAGCCCTTGATGGCGCCGCGGTCGATGGCGGACTTGATCTTCCCGTCGCTCACCCGGTCGGTGCTCCCGACCCCCGCGACGGCATCCACCCGGTCGAGGATCTCGTAGGCCGGCAGCTGGGTCGTCGACGAGGCAGCCACCTTCGCGACCGGGATGGTGATCTGCTGGGCCGAGGCGGCCTCGCCCTTCAGCGCCGGCTTGGGAGCGCCGCACTGGACCAGCACGTAGGTCTGGGCAGGTTCGCCAGGAGCAGGTTTCCTGACGGTGACGACCTTGTAGGACTTCTGGTACTCGACCGTCACGTTCTTGGCGTCCTCGAAGGTGACCTTGTCCGGGAAGTAGTCCTTGTCGGGATCGAAGTCGGTGATGCACCCGGCGCCGGTGGCCGCCGACGAGGTGGTGGACGTCGTGCCCGAGTGGCAGGACGAGAGGACAAGGACCAGCGCGCCCACGAGAGGCGGGAGCAGTCGTGAGGCGGTGGACATCGGCGGTCTTCCTTCGAGACGGAAGGAAGGACCGGTGAGGATGCGGCCACGACGACCACGTCGACGCTCGGCCCTTCCTTCGAGGGCAGATGAGCTCGGACAGGCGCGGAGGCGACCGGGCTCGTCCTCCGAGGAGGCATCACCGTTGCGGGACAGCGTCGGGATCACACCGACTTCGCTCCAGGCCTGTCGTCCGGTGGCGACCGGACCTGCTCAGTCTGGCACGCGGGTGACCACTGCTTCCTCGGGGGTCGGGAGAGTCATCGCCGGGCCATCGGTGCCGAGTCCCGCGAGGAGGCCCGGACCGACAGGGGTCCGGTGGGATTCGCCGAGGTCAGGAGCGGTATGTCGTAGCGGTCCCGGCAGCCGGACGAGGGCGGGGATCCAGGAGCGCCACCGTTCGCCGGCGCGCAGGGCAGGGGTGCACGGCGAGCGCATGGTGGTCCTCACGCCGGCGTGGATGCGTGAGCCCGAGCGTGACTCAGGCAGGTTCGCCGCTGCTGAGCACGAGCACCTCGATGGGGCGTTCCCCGACCGCGACAGCCCGACAGGACGGCGAGCTGCCACAAGTGCGCGCGACACGCCGCCGGGATCCCGCCACTTGCCCCTACTGGCGGGAACGCGGGGCGGGGCGGGCGAATCGTTTCACGGGTCAACGGTGCTCACCGTCCGTCCAGGCTCCGGGCCTAGCGTGACGAGCAGTCGGTGCTCGAGACCGCGGGCGCCCCACGGTGAGAAGGTCCCATGCCTGCCCGATGCCTTGCCAGCGCCTTTGCCGTCCTCACGGCAACCGCCCTCGTCTGCGCCCCCGCCGCTGCGGTGGCTGCGCCCGCTCCGACCCCGTCGCCGGGTGCCTCCGCAGCGGGCGACACGCCGCTGCCGGTGGCCCCGCCTGGGTGGCGAGTCCTCCCGGCCGTCAAGGGTTTCGACCTGGTGCGGCTGCCCCTGCGGCACGCCCCCATCACCGACGCCCGCCCTCACATCGCCACGGCGGCGGGCGACCTGGGCCCCGCCCAGACCCTGCCCGACGGCTCCGTCACCATCACGGTCGACCGGCTGCCGACGGACCTGCCCACGCTGGTGGTGCGCTACGGCCACGCCACCGAGGCCGAGCTCCTCGCGCGACAGCCCCGGCGCGGCGCGGGGAATGACTCCGACAAGGGTTTCGCCTCGCCGCCTGCGGCCGGGCCCGGCGTCGTCACGACGACATACACCGCTCCGGCCCAGCGTCTGCCCGGTCTGACCCAGCCACAGGCCATCACCGGACGCGTGGTCGCTCCCGCGACCGGGACCAAGCTGCCGGTCGTCCTGCTCCTGCACGGGCGCCACAGCTGGTGCGACGGGGGCGACGGCTCCTGGCCCTGCAAGGCGCCCGGCAAGCCGGTGCCCAACCTCGAGGGCTACCGCTACCTGCAGGACGAGCTGGCCCGCCGCGGCTACTTCACGGTCAGCATCGACGCCAACGCGGTCAACGCCCAGGACGCCTGGCTTAGCGACCTCGGCATGACTGCCCGCTCCGCGCTGGTGCGGGCTCACCTGTCGCTGCTCGGGTCGTGGCGATCCGGCGCGTCGGCGCCCTTCGCCGGCACGGTCAAGAGCCGGTACGACGCCACCAACACCCTCCTCGTCGGACACAGCCGCGGCGGTGAGGGCGTGGCCTACGCCGCGATCGAGCAGGAGCCCGCCAAGGGTTACCAGATCGGGGGGCTGGTGCTCCTCGGCCCCACCAACTTCTTCCACACCTCCGCGTCGACCACGCCGACGCTGACCGTGCTGCCGGGCTGCGACGGTGACGTCTCGGACCTGCAGGGGGCCGGCTACGCCGATGGTGCGGACTGGTATGGCGCACAGCACGCCTTGTCCTCGGTGGCCTACCTGCCGGGCGCCAACCACAACTACTTCAACACCACGTGGACGCCGCCCGCGAGCACAGGTCAGGACGACGGAGCCGGCACGCGGTGCACCGCCGCCTCGCGCCTCACGCCCGCGCGGCAGCGCCAGAGCGGGGTGTCGCTCGTGGCCCTCGCGGCCGACCGCTTCCTCAAGGGCAAGGGGGACCCGGCCGCGCTCGACGGCACCGGCACGCTGCCCGCGGACCAGCGCTGGATGAAGCTCGTCACCTCCGCGACCGGTGGGGCCCGGCGTCGCCTCGCGGACCCGCAGACCGGGGGCTGGACCATGAGCGGCGCCACCGTCTGCCGCGGCACGGCCTGCGCACCCATCCACCAGAGCGGTGCCTCCACCGGCGTCCACTGGAACGGCTATCCCCAGGAGAACCCGGCCGGCTGGCGCTGGGACCTCGGCAGCTCCGCGGCGCTGACCCTGCGGGCCGCCAAGCCCGTGTCGGTCAAGGGATCGGCCTACCTCGACGTGCGCATGGCGCTCGCGCCCACGGCGAGCCTCACCCCCACCCTGCGGCTCACCGACGCCGCCGGGCGCCGGGTCGCCCTCAAGCCCCAGGGTCCGGCGACCCGCGCAGGCGTGTCCGGCACCGGCGACGGCCTGCGCGGTCGCGTGGTCGCGCAGAACGTGCGGTTCCCGCTGCCGGCCAAGGGGATCGACCTGACCCGCATCACCGCCGTCTCCCTGGAACGAGGCAAGGCTGCGGGATCCGCCGTGGTCCTGGACCTCTCGGCGGCGAACGCCGGCACCGCCCCCGCCGCGGCCCTGCGGCCCTCGGTGCTGCGCATGCCTGCCCGCACCTCCGTCGTCGAGGGCGCCAAGCCGTGGACGCAGGTCGTGCACGCCACCTTGTCCTCGCCTGCGCCCCAGCCGCTCTCGGCGCTCACGGTGGTCAACGGCCCGGGTGCGTCGGTGCTCAGGACGGTGCCCGTCCCGTCCGGCAGCCGGCAGGTCCCGATCGCGATGCCCGTCGCCGGCAACACCGTGTGGAACACGGACCAGGAGATCATCGGGCAGGTGCGGGTGCGGGGGCCGGTGCTCGTCGCCACCCCCGCGACCGAGCTCGTGGTCAAGGACGACGACCCAAAGCCCGTCGGCACCCTGACCCCCGCGGCCACCGCCAAGCCCGGCGGCTCGCTCACCTGGACGTTCACCCTCGACCGGCCCAGCGGCGAGGCCGTCGCCCTGGAGATCGTGGCCGTCAAGCCGGCCGGCGCCGGTCTGCGGATCGCGGACGTCGCTCCTGCCGCGCGCGGTGACTGGAGCGTGGACCCGAGCAAGGACCTCCCCCTCGACCAGGCCGACGCGCGGGCCTACCTGATCATCGCCCCGGGCGACAGGACGGGTCGGATCACGCTGCCGCTGGCCAAGGACGCCCGTGCGGGCCGCCAGGTGGCGCTGGCCGTCTCCGTCGAGGGCGCCGGTGTCAAGGGTGGCACCCGGCTGACCGGGACCGTGGTGAAGTAACCCGCGGGACGAGGGGCCGGTCGCTCGTGGCGACCGGCCCCTCGGGCTGCCGCGGTGGTCGGGCACGCGCGCTCCGGCGGCCGGGCCAGGATCAGCTCCCCGGTGCCTCGGGGGAACGCCGCTCGTCCGCCAGCAGCTGGGCGTCCGGGGAGCGCTTGGCGGCATACATCAGCTCGTCGGCCCGCTCGAGGGCCGCCTCGCAGCCCCGCTCGTCCGACCACGCCACCCCGATGCTGGTCACCACCTCGGGCAGCCCCACGTCGTCGTGGCCGCGGACCCGGGTCGCCGCCTCCAGGTCCTCGGCGAGCAGGCCCTCGGCGCCCGCCGGGCGGACGACCACGAACTCGTCCCCGCCATACCGCGCGAACGTGTCCCGGGGACCGCACACGTCCTGCAGCACCTGGGCCAGCCGGCGCAGCGCCTCGTCGCCCGCATGGTGTCCCGACTCGTCGTTGATCGTCTTGAAGTGGTCGACGTCGACGAGGGCCACCTGGTGCCCGGCCCCGTCGAGCTCGGCGAGCACGTCGACCAGGTGACGGCGGTTCCACAGGCCGGTGAGGAGGTCGCGTCGGCTGCGGGCCCGGAGCCGCTCGCGGTCCCGGTTGAGCTCGGCGAGCCGGGCCTGCAGACGCCGGGCGACCTCCGCGGCGGTGCGGGCCTGCTCCTCGGCGCGCTGGGTGCGGTGCCACACCTCCAGGGCCCGCACGGCGACCCGGGAACCGTCCACGTGGTGCTCGGTGACGAGCGCGTAGCGGCGCTCGGCGGCCTCCAGCGCCGCCTCGAGATCGCCTGCCGCACGGTGCATCTCGACGACGTCGCCCAACAGCTCCAGGGCGAAGGCGGGCGGCAGCCGGTCGATCATCTCGGTCAGCGTCTCCAGCGCCTCGTCCGGGTGGCCGGCCTCCCGTCCGAGCCGGGCCAGGGCCTGGGCGACCAGCGAGGCGTTGGTGACGTCGCGCATGCCGCGGGGGTCGGGCAGGTCGGAGGCGAGCCGGTGGGTCTCGTCGGTGTCCCCGGCCTCCAGGGCGACCTGGGTCCGGAGCGCGCGTATGGCGGCACTCAGCTCGGGCCAGCTGCGACGCGTCAGCTCCTCCGCCTCGGCATACCCCGGCAGGCCCTCGGGCAGGTCCGTGTCGTAGGTGTCGCGCAGTCCGCGGAGGTTGACGACGGCGAGGGCCTCGAGCGCCAGGGCGTCGGTCGCGGGCTCGTGCTCCTCGGCCACGACGATCGCGTGGGCGCGGGTCCAGGCCTCGACGAAGTAGGCGGACGCCCGGTCCGGGTCGCCCGCGCCGTAGTTGACCCCGAGGTCGTGGATGGTGGCGGCCACCGCGATCGAGTCGGTGCTGCGGGGGGCTTCCTCCAGGGCCCGCAGCAGCGACTCCTGCGCCTCGCGGGGCAGACCGATCTCCAGGAGCACCGCGGCCTGGACCGCACGGGCCCGCACCGACCACAGGGCGGTCAGGTCGTCGGACTCGAGCAGCGGACCGAGCAGGGTGAGTGCCTGGTCCGGTCGGCTCTCGCGCCAGGCCACGAAGGCCGCCAGCACCGCACGTGGGGCCCCTCCGGCACCTCGGGCATGAGCGCTCGCATGGCCGCCGGGTCGGAGAAACGCACCGCCCAGGCGCGTGCGGCCGCGCCGTCGCCCGGGAGCGGGGGCCGGAGGAGGTGATCCACCTCACCGAGACTAGTGCGACCTGGCCGACGGGGACGGGAGGTTCGCGGCCACCGATCAGCGTCGGTCGCCGAGGTCGTCCGCCACGAGCGCGAGGTCGTGCAGCATGGACCCGGTCGAGAGCGGGGTCAGGGCGGCGCCGATCCGGCGGAACACCCCGCCCATCGGCCCGTGACCCCGGAAGCCTCGGGTGAGACGCACGTGGGTGCCACCGGCCATCGGTGTCAGCGCCAGGTGCACGTAGGCGCCGCGCGGGTCGCCGCCCTGCGACGGCGGGGTGAACTCCTGCCACGCCACGGTGTCCACGCCGTCCAGCCGGCCCAGCTCGCACCGGACGCGGCGCAGCTCCAGGGCGGGGACGCCCCGGGCGCGGTTCGTCCGCAGCGTGGCCTCGTCGAGGATCCGGACGTCCTCGTGCCACCCGAACCACCGCGTGACCACGGCCGCGTCGCACGCCGCCTGCCAGACGTGCTCGATGGGGACGGGCACGAACCGCGTCGTGGTGGTGGTGCTCTCCGCGAGGCCGTCGAGCAGCCCCGGGACGGGCGGGCAGGCGGTGAAGCCCTCGACGGGGCGGTCGGCCTCGGCGTGCGCCGTCTCGAGCACCCCCTCGACGTAGACCCCGGCGTGGCGCAGCGCCTCGGCAGGAGTGCCGGAGGGGTGCTCGAGCAGGTGCGCCAGCAGACGCATCTCGGTGAACGGCGTGATCTTGAGGGCCTGCTCGACCGCGGGGGAGAAGGCGATGTCGCCCGCGACGCCGCGCTGCCGGTCGCGGGGCTCGCGGCGCCGGCGGGTGGCGCTGCGAGGGGCGCCGGCATCCAGGCCGCGCAGGTCGGCCTGGTGGCGGTGCAGCACCGCCCGGCGCAGGATGTGGAGCCGGACCCCGTTGCGCGCGAGCAGCTCCGCCGCCGGCCCCCCGGAGACCAGGAGTGCCAGGAGCAGATGGTCGAGGGTGACCTCGCGGCTTCCGCTGCGGGCGGCCTCGCGCCACGCGGTGTTCTGGATCGTGAAGCTGCGGCCCGTGCTCGCGCTCAGGCGAGAGGCAAGGCTCATCGTGGGTCTCCCGGTCGACTGGTCAGCTCGGGACGGACTCGCCCCTTGAACTTCTTGTGGACGGCTTGCCGGCTGACGCCGAGGGCGTCGGCGATCTCGGCCCAGCTCAGGCCGGCTCCCAGGGCGGCCTCGACCTGTGCCAGCTCCAGCCGGTCGGCGAGCCGACGCAGCGCGGTCACGGCTCGCAGACCCTGCCGGGGGTCGCTGGTGTCACCCGCTGTCCGTGCGATCCCGCTGCCGTCCACGGCGTCAACCATGGTTGACCATTTGGGTGACTGTCAAACTCGCCCAGAGTGATTCGGTATGACGGTCCGAAACCACGTCCGGGCCCCTGGTGGTCTGCGGATCAGGCCGGGCGCCACCGCTGCTCGACCCCGGCGACCGCGCCCCGGGAGGTCAGCTCACGCACCGCCCGCAGGGCCACGCCGTCCGCGGCATACACCTCGTGGGCCACCAGGGCCAGGTGCCGCAGCTGCTCGTCGTCGAGCCGGTCGAGGCGGGCGAGGTCGCGGACGTAGAGCACGTCGGCCTCGACGAGCTGGCGGGCCTGCTCCTGGTCGGGGTCGGCCCACTGCACCGGCGCGAGCGGCCAGTCCTTGGTCGACACGAGGCGGTGCGGCACGAAGCCCTGCGCCCGTAGCTCCAGGTCGACGTCGGCGAAGGTCGGCTGGTCGCGGTAGATCCGGTGGAAGCCCAGCTCGACCTGGATCGTGGTGAGCCCGGCCAGGACTCGCCGCCCGTGCCGGAAGATGTCCAGCTCGGACCCCTGCACGTCGATCTTGAGGTGGTCGGCGCGCTCGATCTCGGCGACGTCGTCCAGGCGGGTGGTGCCGACCGGGACCTGCTCGACGACGGTCGCCAGCCGGGGGAAGTCGACCAGCAGGGCGAGCTGGTCCGGGTCGGGCTCGTAGAGGCTGGAGAAGCCCGGCGACGCGCAGACGTGCAAGGTGTGGTCCCCGCCGTCGCCGACGGCATACGGCAGGTAGCGCTCGAGGTCGTCCGCGGTCGCCCGCAGCCGGGCCAGGCCCTCCGGCTGCGGCTCGAAACCCGTGACCCGGCACCGCTGCTCACGCAGCATCGGCAGGTATGGCGGCGTGTCCTCCAGCGGGTTGGCCCCGATGTCCACCACCTCGGTCAGGCGGGCCGGCTCCAGGAGCTCGCGCAGGTCAGGGCGTGGTTGCTCGACGTCGTACGGCACCGGTCCAGTCTCGGGCACGGCGCGGTTCGGGGCACCAGGAGCTCGCCGTCGCCAGGGTCGGCGCCAGCTCGGCGAGAACCCCGCCGGCGGGCCCACCTCCCACGTCGCCCGCACCGGTGTCCGCTCCCGCGCACCTCCCACCCGCTAGTGAGCCACCTCCCACGTCGCCCGCACCGGTGTCGCCGGGGCCAGGCTGGCCCCGATCGATACGGAATGAGCCCTCTTTGAACGTGCCACGGGGCCAGCCTGGCCTCACGTGAGCGGGTGAGCGGGGTGGAGCGGGTGAGCGGGGTGGAGCGGGTGAGCGGGGTGGAGCGGGTGAGTGGGTGAGTGGGGGCGGGGTGGAGCGG
The DNA here is from genome assembly GCF_022568795.1 of Arsenicicoccus dermatophilus. NCBI lineage: Bacteria > Bacillati > Actinomycetota > Actinomycetes > Micrococcales > Intrasporangiaceae > Arsenicicoccus > Arsenicicoccus dermatophilus. The sequence continues at coordinate 188,516 of NZ_JAKZHU010000002.1, forward strand.
GCGACCAGGACTGGGCGATCGGTGGCGTCTCGGCATACGGCCCGCATGGTTGCCACCCGACCCGCCGGGTAGGTGGACGGTGAACGACCACTCGAACCAGGAGGACTCATGGCGTCCCAGGACACCGACCAGACCACCGTGGACCAGCTGACGCTGCAGGACCCGGTCAGCCGTTACCCCAAGATCACGCCTCCCGCGGAGGCGCTGCCCGGCACCGGCCTGGACGCGCAGATGACCCCCAAGGCGGACCTGGGCGAGAAGTCCTACCGCGGCACGGGGCGGCTGCAGGGACGCAAGGCGCTGATCACCGGCGGCGACTCCGGCATCGGAGCGGCGACCGCGATCGCCTTCGCCCGCGAGGGTGCGGACGTCGCGATCACCTACCTGCCCGAGGAGGAGCGGGACGCCGCCGCGGTCGCCACGGTCGTCGAGGCCGAGGGCCGCACCTGCGCCCGCATCCCGGGGGACCTGCGGGACAAGGACTTCTGCATCGAGGTCGTGGAGAAGGCCGTCGACGAGCTCGGCGGGCTGGACATCCTGGTCAACAACGGCGGCAAGCAGGTCGCCACCGACAGCATCGAGGACATCGACGACGAGCAGCTCGAGGCGACCTACGACATCAACATCCTGGCGATGTTCCGGGTCGTCAAGGCGGCCCTGCCCCACCTGCCCAAGGGCGCCGCGATCATCAACACCACGTCGATCCAGGCCTACTCGCCGTCCGAGACGCTGGTGGACTACGCGTCGACCAAGGCGGCCATCAACACCTTCACCAAGGGTCTGGCCCAGCAGCTGGCCCCCCAGGGCATCCGGGTCAACGCCGTCGCCCCCGGCCCGATCTGGACCCCGCTGCAGCCCTCCGGCGGCCAGAAGCCCGAGGACCTGCCGGAGTTCGGCCACGCCACCCCGCTCGGCCGGGCGGGCCAGCCGACCGAGATCGCCCCCGCCTACGTCTTCCTCGCGTCGCCCGAGTCGAGCTATGTCGTCGGGGAGACGCTGAACGTCAACGGCGGCATGCCCACCCCCTGACCGGCGCCCCGCACCGACCCGCCGAGCACGCCCGAGACCCCTGACCGACCTGATCGGGGGCCTCGGGCGTGGCATTCTGAAATACTTTCGCCGCTGGAGTCCGTGCAGGTCAGGGACCTGCGATGGGGGTCGAGGGCCGCGCTGGGGCGACGCCGGATCACGATCTGGTCACCGGGTCCGGTCGATATGGCCTAGTGTTGAGCCCGTTGACGTTGGTAGTGCAAGGAAATGCGGGAAGCTCCGACCGGAGCGGACCGGCTTACCTGAGCTATTGGTGAGAAACATCATCGACAGACCGTCCGACACGCGGATGGTCGTCTCTCAGGAAGAGGAATTTCCATGGCTACTGGCACCGTGAAGTGGTTCAACTCCGAAAAGGGCTTCGGCTTCATCGCCCCCGACGACGGCTCCGCCGACGTCTTCGCCCACTACTCCTCGATCGCCTCCTCGGGCTACCGCTCGCTGGACGAGGGCGACAAGGTGCAGTACGACACCGAGCAGGGCCCCAAGGGTCCCCAGGCGTCCAACGTCTCCGTGATCCGCTGATCACCCAGGACATCTCCCGGGCCTAGCGCCTGGATCCGAACGGCCCCGCACCTCACCGGTGCGGGGCCGTTCTGCTGCGCCCCGGCCCACGAGGGCCCAGCCGCACGACGACGTGACCCGCGAGCCCCCACCGGGGCGGCGACCCGTCTAGGCTCGCCGGATGAGCCACGCCATCGGCCCCTTCCGCCTGGAGCACTCCTACGCCGAGGCCGTGCCCGAGCTCGCGCTGGCCTGGCGTGCGGCCCCCGTTCCCGACCCCGAGCTGCTCGTCCTGGACGAGGACCTGTCCGCCGAGCTGGGGGCCGACCCCGACGAGCTGCGCACCCCGGACGGCATCCGGCTGCTGCTCGGCCAGGTGCCCGAGGAGATCCCGACCTACGCGCAGGCCTATGCCGGGCACCAGTTCGGCGGGTGGTCCCCGCGGCTGGGCGACGGGCGGGCCCTGCTCCTCGGCGAGGTCGTCGACCGCGCCGGCGTGCGCAAGGATCTGCACCTCAAGGGATCCGGCCGCACGCCCTTCTCCCGCGGCGGGGACGGCAAGGCCGCGGTCGGCCCGATGCTGAGAGAGCACCTCATGGGGGTGGCCATGCACGCCCTGGGGATCCCGACGACGCGGGCGCTCGCGGTGGTCGCCACCGGGGAGACGGTATGGCGCCAGACCCCGCTGCCGGGTGCCGTGCTCGTGCGGACGGCCGCGAGCCACCTGCGCGTGGGGACCTTCCAGCTCGTCGCGTCCGCCGGCAGCCCGGAGGTCCTGCAGCGGCTCACGGCATACGCCATCCAGCGGCACCACCCGCAGGCCGCCGAGGCGGACGACCCCGCGCTGGCGCTGCTCGACGCGGTCGTCGCCGCCCAGGCCGAGCTGGTGGCGCGGTGGATGCAGGTGGGCTTCGTCCACGGGGTGATGAACACCGACAACGTCACGATCTCCGGCGAGACGATCGACTACGGCCCCTGCGCCTTCGTCGAGAGTCCCGACCCGGCAACGGTCTTCAGCTCCATCGACACGGGCGGGCGGTATGCCTACGGCAACCAGCCCGCCGCGACCCTGTGGGACCTCGCGCGGTTCGCCGAGACGCTGCTGCCGCTGGTCCGTGTGCGGGGGACCGCCGGGTCCGTCAGCACGACGCGGGACGCGCAGCCGGACGAGGCGGTGGCGCGGGTGACCGCGGTGCTGGAGCTCTTCCACGAGCGGTATGACGACGCGCTGGTGCGCGGCTGGGCGGACAAGCTCGGCCTGGTCGAGCCTGACCGCGAGCTGGTCACCGACGCCCTGGAGCTGGTGCGCACCCAGGCCGTGGACCTGACGACGTTCTGCCGCAGGCTCGCTCGTGACCAGGCCCGGGAGCTCTTCGCCGACCCGGGGCCATATGACGCCTGGGCGGCACGCCGGGCGCGGCTCGTGGGCCCTGATCCTGCCGCGACGGCGGCACGGATGGACGCGGTCAACCCGGCCTACGTGCCGCGCAACCACGTGGTCGAGGCGGCGCTGGAGGCGGCGACCGCGGGCGACCTCGCGCCGTACGACCGCCTGGTGACGGCGCTGCGCAAGCCCTTCCAGGAGCGGCCCGGTCTGGAGGACCTGGCTGACCCGGCGCCCGCGGACAGCGCCCCGCACGTGACCTTCTGCGGCACCTGAGCCCTGCTCGGCGAGGCATCTGAGACGCTCCCCGAGCAGCCTGTGGTTGCACCGAAGACCGGCGAAAGTTTTTCTCTTCCAGGTGCAACTGATCGCCCGTTACCTTCTTCGTGCCCTCGGTGATGGGGGTGCTGGTCACCAGGTCTGGTATGACTCTTTGCCCCTGTCGCGCATGATCCGGGGGGTGTTGTCGCCGGGCTTGGTGGCGTCGGTGTGACCGCTGATAGGGACACGGCCCCCGCGCTCGGGAGGTCTCTTCGTAACGTGGCTGCCGGCTGCTGACGCCCGACCTGTGGCCAGCGGATCATGAGTCCGTCGGTCAACGAGGAGGACAGGATGCACGGGCTACCCGACCGCACCTACGCGGTCTACCTGGGGTTGGACGTCGGCAAGGAAACTCACCACGCCACCGCCCTGGACCCGTCCGGAAAACGGCTGCACGACAAGGCGCTACCGCAAGACGAGACCAAGCTGCGCGCCCTCTACGAGCACCTGTCCACGCACGGCCCGGTCCTGGTCGTGGTGGACCAGCCCGCCTCGATCGGGGCCCTGCCGGTCGCGGTCGCCCGCGCCGTCGGGGTCGACGTGGCGTACCTGCCGGGCCTGGCGATGCGCCGCATCGCGGACCTACACCCCGGCGCAGCGAAGACCGACGCCCGCGACGCGTACGTCATCGCCGACGCGGCCCGCACCATGCCCCACACCCTGCGGCGCGTGGACATGAACGACGACGCCCTGGCCGACTTGGAAGTCATCGTCGGGTACGACGACGACCTGGCCGGTGAGGTCACCCGCGTCACCAACCGCCTGCACGGCCTGCTCACCCAGATCCACCCAGCCCTGGAACGAGCCCTCGGACCCCGACTGCACCACAAGGCTGTCCTCGAGCTCCTGACCAGGTTCGGCGGACCCGCCGGGCTACGCACGGCCGGTCGGCGGCGGCTGACGAGCGTGGCCAAGCCCCGCGCGCCGCGCTCCTACGATCGGATCGTCGACGAGGTCATGACCGCCCTGGACGCCCAGACCGTGACCGTGCCCGGCACCCGCGCGGCCGAGCTCGTCATCCCGAAGCTGGCTTCCCAGCTCGCCGACCTGCTCGAGCAACGCGCGACCGTCGCGGCGCAGGTCGAGGAGATCCTTGATGCCCACCCTCTTGCCCCGGTCCTGACCTCGATGCCCGGCGTCGGTGTCAGGACCGCCGCAAGGATCTTGCTCGAGGTCGGCGACGGCAGCGCCTTCCCCACAGCCGGGCACCTCGCCGCCTACGCAGGCCTCGCCCCCGTCACACGTCGATCCGGGTCCAGCATCCGCGGCGAGCACCCCTCCAGGTCAGGCAACAAGAACCTCAAACGCGCGCTGTTCCTGTCCGCCTTCGCAGCCCTGTCCGACCCCACCAGCCGCGCCTACTACGACCGCAAACGAGCCCAAGGCAAGAAGCACAACGCCGCCCTCATCTGCCTGGCCCGCCGACGCTGCGACGTTCTCTACGCCATGCTCAGAGACGGCACCACCTACCAAGCCCCGACGGCCGCCGCGGCTTGACGAACCCCATAGGGACACCCCCCGGAGCTGCTCTACAGGTCAGAAGCGGACGTCGGGTCCGCTCTGAATATGGGGGAATGTCATGAACACCAACGCTCTTCGCGCTCTCGTCCTCGTCGGTGCCGCCACCGTCGGCCTGTCCGCCTGCGGCTCCGCCGCGGCCACCTCCGCACCCGCGACCGCCATCACGTCGACGCAGGGTGCGGCGCCGGTGGCAGCCGCTCCCGCCGCCCGGGGTCAGGAGCGGCCCGTCGCCGAGGCCTTCGCGGCCCAGCCCGCGTCCGCCACCCGCTCCGGCACGAAGGCCGCCGCCACCCGCTGGGCGGACGGCAAGGCCGGCGGCCAGGTCAAGGGCGCGACGGGCGACCTGAAGGCCTTGCTCCTCAAGCAGCTGCGCACCATCAACGCCGGTGACGGTTGCGACGTGGACGCCATCGTGGACAAGCGGATCGGCGGCTATGCCAGGGGTCAGTACTGGGCTGCTGGTTGCGGCGGCGCGGCCGCGATCTGGGCCAAGGGCAAGAGCGGCTGGGTCGAGGTCTTCGCCGGGCAGGAGGCCCCGGCCTGCTCGGTCATCGCCAGCAAGGCGCCCATGCTGCCGGAGGCTCTCGGGGTGGGCTGCGTGAACGAGGCCGGCAAGGCCGTGACCTACCGGCCGGGCATCTGATCGACGGACCGGGCCGTATGCTGGCGGCCGACCCGCGAGCGAGGGGGACCTCGCGGGTCGGCCCGGCCCGAGCCCTCGACCCGTGCGGTCATCGGAGCGCCTAGGGCGTGTCTCTTAATGCTGGTAGCCAGAGGGTGATGGCGCGTAGGAGGATGCCGGCGCGGTAGGTGATGGCGAGCTTGTCGTAGCGGGTCGCGATGGCGCGCCATTGCTTGAAGCGTTCGAAACCGTTCTCGACGACGTGGCGTTTGGCGTACAGGCCAGGGTCGGTCTTCGGGGGGCGCCCACCGGCAGAGCCGCGGCGTTTGCGGTTGGCGCGTTGGTCGCGGGGCTCGGCGATCGCGGTGGTGATCCCGCGCCGCCGGAGCAGCGCGCGGTGGGCTCGACTGGAGCAGGCCTTGTCGGCCATGACCGCGTCCGGGGTCGTGCGTGGGCGGCCCGGGCCTGGGCGCGGGACCCGTACGGCGTCGAGCAGGTTGGTGAACATCCGGCTGTCGCTGCCCTGACCAGGACCGAGCAGCACCGCGATCGGTCGCCCCTGGCCGTCGCACAGCTGGTGGACCTTCGTGGACAACCCGCCGCGTGACCTGCCGATGGCGTGGTCAGCCGGCTCGGACAGCAGATTCTTGTGATTCGACAGATCCCCCCGCGAGGCGGGTGGTGTTCGTCGCGTGCTGGTGGGCGCGGTTGATCGTGGAGTCGACAGCGACGTCCCAGTCGATGACCCCCGCCGCGTCCGCACGGGCCAGCAGAGCCGTCAGCACCCGGTCCCAGGTCCCGTCACCGGCGAACCGGCGGTGTCGCTTCCACACGGTCTGCCAGGGCCCGAACTCGCCCGGCAGGTCCCGCCACGCGATCCCGGTCCGGTACCGGTAGATGATCGGCTCGACCACGGTCCGGTGGTCACGAAATCGCCTGCCCCGCTTGCCATCCGCGCACGGCATGAACGGCTCGATCAGCACCCACTCGCTATCCGAGAGCACCTGCATCCGCGACATGACACCGACAATCGCGTGTCACCACGCTCACCTTTGGGAGACACGCCCTAGGTCGACGAGTGGTGGCCCGCCGCCCCAGGACTCGTCTGCGAGGGGACCCGATGACGTCTCCACGGGGCATCGCCACCCGCTCGGGCTCGCCTTCGACGCGCAGGGGCGGCTGCGGCGGCCGTCTCACGCTGAACGGACCCGATCCCCACCGTTGCCCGCTGTGCACCCATGCACCCGTACGGTTAGGTTTGCGGTCAACCCGAGGGGAGGGGGTCCATGAACCTACCCGCCACACACCCGGACTCGTCATCGGCGATGAGTCGCCGCCGGGCCCTGCAGCTCGGGGCCGGGGCGCTCGCCGCCGCCACCGGCGGCCTGCTGAGCGGATGCGCCACCTCGTCCGGGACCGTCACCAGCGAGCTGATCCACGGCGCCACCGGTGGCGGGCTCAAGGACTCCCTCGACCCGCACTTCCCGGTGACCATGCCGGACATCGCGCGGGTGCGTCAGCTCTACGAGCCGCTGCTGCGGTTCACCCCCGACTACCGCGTCGAGCCCGGCCTGGCCACCGCCGTCGAGCACAACCCCGACGCGACCGAGTGGACCTTCCACCTGCGCGAGGGGGTGACCTTCCACGACGGGCGACCCCTGACCGCGTGGGACGTCAAGGCGTCCATGGAGCGTATGGCGAACCCGAAGAACCCCTCCGGGATGCTCACCGACGTGGCGCCGCTCGTCGACCTCGCCCGCTGCCGGGCCGTCGACGACCGCACCTACCGCGTGGTGCTCAAGGAGCCCTACGGCATCCTCGACCAGCTGCTCGCGTCCTACACCCTCGGCATCGTCCCCGCGGACTTCGACCTGACCAGGCCGGTGGGCACCGGGCCCTTCCGGTACGACACCTTCCTGCCCGGTCAGCGCAGCCACTTCGTGCGGCACGACGGCTACTGGGACCGCAAGGCCGCCGTGGACTCCCTGACGATCCTGGACTTCACCGACGACGCGGCCAAGGTGTCCGCGCTGCTCGCCGGCCAGGTCCACACCGTCGACAACCTCCCGCCCTACCTCGCCGGGGCGATCGAGCGGCAGGGGGCGCACCCGCTGGTCTCCGAGACGGGCGGCTGGGTGCCGTTCACCATGCGGGTCGACCAGCGGCCCTTCAGCGACGTGCGGGTGCGCCAGGCGATGCGCCTGGTCGTGGACCGGCAGCAGCTGATCGACCAGGCGCTCAGCGGCTTCGGACGGGTCGCCAACGACCTCTACGGCCCCTTCGACCCGGACTACATCGGGGACGAGCTGCCCCAGCGCCACCAGGACATCGCGCAGGCGCGCCACCTGCTCAGGGCGGCGGGCGCCGAGGACCTGCACGTCGAGCTGGTCACCTCCACGGCGGTCGGCTCCGGCGGCGTCGAGGCCGCGAACATCCTGGTCCAGCAGGCCGCCAAGGCCGGGATCACCGTCACGCTCACCAAGGCCGACGCGGGCGTGTTCTACGGCGATCGCTACCTGAAGTGGGGCTTCGCCCAGGACTTCTGGTCCACCCGGCTCTACCTGCCCCAGGCGATCGCCTGCGCGCTGAAGTCCTCGCCCTACAACGAGACCCACTTCGACGACCCGCAGTTCACCGACCTGGTGGTCGCCGCCCGTCGCACCACCGACCCGGCTCGGCGGCGCACCCTGCTGCAGGATGCCCAGCGCATCGAGCACGAGCGCGGCGGCCTGATCGTCTGGGCCTTCGCCAACCAGGTCGACGCCTACGGCCGGCAGGTGTCGGGCCTCGTGCCGGCGCGCGAGCAGCCGTGCTCGTCATACCGGTTCAACCTCGCCACCCTGAGGGAGTCGTGATGTCCGGAGCCACCGTCGCCGTGCGCGTGCCGTGCCGGTCGCCCGCCCGGGCGTGGACCCGCTGGCTGGCGCGCCGGCTGGCGCTCGCCCTGGTCACCCTGCTCGTGGTCTCCCTGCTGGTCTTCGCCGCCACGTCCGCGCTCGGGGACCCGGTGCGGGCGATCCTCGGCAAGGACTACGCCGTCAGTCCTGATCGCGTGCAGCAGATCCGGGACGTGCTGCACCTGGAGCAGCCCCTGCCGCAGCGCTACCTCACCTGGCTGGGCGGGCTGCTGCGCGGCGACCTCGGCACCTCGGTCACGAGCGGCCTGCCCGTCGGCGAGGTGGTCGGGACCAAGGTCGCCAACAGTGCCTTCCTGCTCCTCGTGGTCGCGCTGGTGATGGTGCCGCTGTCCTTCGGGCTGGCGGTCCTGGCCGCCCACCACCGCGGGCGCGCCGCCGACCACGTCATCCAGGTGATCACCCTGGCGCTCGCGGGCGTCCCCGAGTTCGTCACCGGCATCCTGCTCGTCGCCCTGCTGTCCACGAGCGTGCTGCACGTGCTGCCCGCCGTGACGGTGCTCCCGGCGGGCGCGATGGCCTGGCAGCGTCCGGCGGCGCTGATCCTGCCGGTGGCGACGCTGGTGCTCGCGATCGTGCCCTACCTGACGCGCATCCTGCGGTCGACGCTGGTGGAGACGCTGGACTCGGACTACGTCGAGCTCGCCCGCCTCAAGGGGATCCCCGAGCGGCAGGTGCTGCGCCGGCACGCGATCCCCAACACGCTGGTGCCGACGGTGCAGGTCACCGCGCTGCAGCTGGCCTGGCTGCTGGGTGGCGGCGTGCTCGTGGAGTACCTCTTCGCCTTCCCGGGCCTCGGGACGACGCTGGTCGACGCGGTGCGCAACGGCGACCTGCCCGTCGTCCAGGCCCTGACGATGCTGATCGCCGCGGCCTACGTGCTGGTCAACCTGCTCGCGGACGCCCTGTCGATCCTGCTCACCCCGCGCGCCCGGACGGGGATGGTCGCGTGAGCCTGGTCCGGAGCCTGCTGCGCGACCCGCGCACCGTCGTGGGGCTGCTGCTGACCCTGCTCGTCGTCGCCCTGGGCGTGGTCGGCCCGTGGGTCGCCCCGCACGGCGAGCACGACATCGTGGGGCGGCCGTTCATGACCGGCGGTGGCCTGCTGGGCACGGACTACCTCGGTCAGGACGTGTGGTCGCGGCTGCTGCACGGCGGGCGGGCGATCCTCGTCGCGTCGGTGCTGGCCAGCGTGCTGGGCGTGGTCGTCGGTGCGCTCTACGGCGTGCTGGCGGCGTATGCCGGTGGCTGGCTCGACGAGCTGCTCATGCGCGCCAACGACGTCCTGCTCGCCCTGCCGCAGATCCTCGTGGCCCTGCTCGTCCTCACCGCCGTCAAGGACCCCTCCTGGTGGGTGGTCGTGCTCTTCGTCGCCGCCTCGCACGCCCCGCGCGTCGCCCGGGTCGCCCGCGGCGTGGCCCTGACCTACGTCCACCAGGACTTCGTCACGGCCGCCGAGGCGGTCGGGGAGAAGCGTTGGCGGATCGTGGCCGTCGAGCTCGGCCCCAACCTCGCGGTGCCGCTGCTCGCCGAGGCCGGCCTGCGCCTGACCTACTCGATCGGGATGATCGCCGCGATCGGCTTCCTGGGCTTCGCGTCCGACCCGGGCGCCGCCGACTGGGGGCAGATGACCAACGAGAACCGGCTCGGTCTGCTGGTCCAGCCCTGGGGCGTCCTCGCCCCCGTGCTCGTCATCGCGGCCTTCACCATCGGCACCAACCTCGTCGCCGACGCGATCGGCGCCCGGACCGCGAGGGGATCGCGATGAGCGACCGACCCACCGCCCACCCCGGCCCTGACCCCGAGCCCGTCTGCGTCGTCCGCGACCTGCGCGTCGGGCTCACCAGCGGCCTCGACGACGTGGTCGAGGGCATCGACCTGACCATCCGCCCCGGCGAGATCGTCGGCCTGGTCGGCGAGTCCGGGTCCGGCAAGACCACGACGGGCACCGCCATCTTGGGCTACGCCCGGCCCGGCGCCGAGATCATCGGCGGCGATCTCCTCGTCGCCGGCCACGACCTGCGCGCCCTGCCCTGGGAGCAGGTCCGCCAGGTGCGCGGCACCGAGGTCGCCTATGTGCCCCAGGACCCGAGCAGCGCCCTCAACCCGGCGATCCGCATCGGCGACCAGCTGCGCGAGCTGCTCGACCTGCACGCCGTCGGCACCCCCGCCGAGCGGGACCGCCGCATCCGCGAGATCCTCCCCGAGGTGGGACTGCCCGGCGACGACGAGTTCCTGCGGCGCTACCCGCACCAGCTCTCCGGCGGCCAGGTCCAGCGGGTGGCGCTCGCGATGGTCTTCCTCCCGCACCCCGCGGTGCTCGTGCTCGACGAGCCCACCACCGGGCTCGACGTCACCACCCAGGGGATGGTGCTGCAGACCCTCGCCGACCTGTGCCGACGGTTCGCCGTGGGGGCGCTGTACGTCACCCACGACCTGGCCGTGGTGGCGACCGTCGCCGACCGGGTGGTGGTCATGTATGCCGGCGAGCTCGTCGAGCAGGGTCGCACCGCAGACGTGTTCGCGGCGCCGACCCACCCCTACACCCGATCGCTGCTGCGGGCGATCCCGCACCTGCACCAGCCCTACCGGCTCTCCGGCATACCCGGTCGCGCCCCCGCGCCCGGTCGACGACCCTCGGGCTGCCGCTTCCACGACCGCTGCTCCTTCGCCGTCGCGGAGTGCGCGCAGGTGTCACCCCCACCCGCCCCGGTCGGGGCCGGGCACGTCGCCCGGTGCCTGCGGATCCCCGGGCTGCCCGCCTGGGACCCCGACGACCGCGCGATGGCCGACACGCCGCCGGACCGGGCCCGCGAGGTCGTCCTGGCCGTCGAGCACCTGGACATCCGGTATGGCGCCAGCCAGGTCGTCCACGACGTGTCCTTCGACCTCGCCCGTCGCGAGATCGTCGCCCTGGTCGGCGAGTCCGGGTCCGGCAAGACCACCACCTCGCGCTGCGTCGCCGGCCTCCACCACGACTGGACCGGCCGCGTGGTGCTCGACGGGCACGAGCTCGCCCCCTCGGCCCGGCGCCGCAGCCCGGCCGAGCGCAAGCGGGTCCAGTACGTCTTCCAGAATCCCTACCAGTCGCTCAACCCGCGCCGCACCGTCGAGCAGATCCTCACCCGGCCGCTGGCGCTCTTCGGGATCGCTCGCGGCCGCGCAGGCCGCGAGCGGGCCGCCGAGCTGCTGGAGCAGGTCCAGCTGGACGCCTCGCTGCTGCGGCTGCGTGCGGGCGGGCTGTCCGGCGGGGAGCGGCAGCGGGTGGCCATCGCCCGGGCGCTCGCCGCGGAGCCGGACGTGCTCGTGTGCGACGAGATCACCTCGGCGCTGGACGTGTCCATCCAGGGCTCGATCGTCGCGCTGCTCGAGCAGATCAAGGCCGAGCGCGGCGTCTCGATGCTCTTCGTCACCCACGACCTGGCGCTGGTGCGGTCCGTGGCCGACCGGATCGTGGTGCTGCAGCACGGGCGGGTCGTCGAGCAGGGCCTGACCGCGCAGGTGCTGGACGCGCCGCGCGAGGACTACACCCGGCAGCTGCTCGCGCACACGCCGGTGCCGGCCAGAGCCTTCGGCTGAGGCCGGCGTCCCTCGGTCGGGCCGTCGCCCCTCGGGCGAGGTCGGCGCCGGTTGCCCGGGTCGGCGCCTCGGTCGGCGGCGCCGCCCATCACCCGGCGCCGCAGGTCTGCAGCAGGGCCCAGAGCCGGGCCACCCCCTCGTCCAGGGCGTCCAGGAAGTCCTCGACCCGCTCGGCCGCGCCCTCGGCATACGACACGGAGAACTCGAGCCCGCCGTCGACGGCGACGTAGTAGACGCCCAGGCCGCCCTCGCTCGTGGCGCAGAAGGCCGCCCGCACGATCCGGCCGACGTCTCCCAGCGAGGTGGTCGACAGGAAGTCCGTGGTCAGCCGGCGATAGGCCTCGTCGGCGAAGACCGGCGCCGCCCAGCCGTGCTGCTCGGCCATCAGCCGCAGGCCGAAGAGGTGCCGGTCGATCGCCTGGCCGCTCTTGCACCGCTTGACCTGCTCGCGGTGCGCCGCGAGGTGGGCCTCCAGGAGCTCCCGGGTGGCGGTGCCGTCGACGAGCGCGTGGGCGAGCGCGACGTTGGCGGTGGTGGCCGGGCGCAGGCACTCGGTGCGTCCGCCGAGGTACTCGCGCATGTCCACCGACTCGTAGGTGCTGCGGATCCGCCCGTAGGCCGCGAGCTGGGCGTAGCAGATCACCGCCTGCAGGCAGGCGTCGAGGCTGAGCCGCCAGGGCAGCTCGGGCAGGTCGGGCGTGGCGACACGTCGGATGACGTGACGCTGGCGGCCGGCCTGCTCGGCATACGACCGCAGCGCGTCGCGGAGCCGCGCCCGCTGGTCGTCGGTGAGCCGCCAGGCGATCTCCGCGGCGGCCGCCGGCTCGTCGTCCGGGCCGCCGTGGACCGGTGAGACCTGCTGGGCCCGGCCGAGGATCGCGACCAGCGTGGACCCGTCGAGGGTCGAGTGCTCCAGGTGCATCCCGGTGAAGTCGTCGGCCAGGTCCACGTGGAAGGTCACCGGCTTGAAGGGATAGGCCAGACCCGCCTCGAAGGCGATGCGCACGAGGTGCTCCTCGAGCTCGCCGCCGCGGTCGTCCAGGCCGATCAGGAAGAGCAGCTCGCGCAGCCGGTCGTGGGTGCGGGCGTTGTGCTCGTCCCGGCGCAGCTCCTCGAGCAGGTCGGCGCCGTCGTCGCTGGACAGGTAGCCCGGCGCCGTGAAGCCCGGCTCCTCGGCGGCGTCGAGCTCCACGACGCGGTCCAGCGCCCGACGGATGCTGCTGACCGAGAGTGGTTGCCCGGCGTGGTCGCTCACGCTCATGGCGACGGCACGGCCCCGCCACAGCACGCCGACCTCACGCCCGGCGGCGCCGTCGGACCCGGGCAGGAAGACGTCGAGCTCGTGGCGAGGATCGCGCAGGCCGCCCGCCACGTGGTCCCACTGCTGCTGGCACAGCTCCTCGCCGCGGACGCTCAGGTCGGCGCCGCCCTCCCCGCGCAGGTGCGCGAGATAGGCCGTGGCGCAGCGGTGGACGAGCTCGGCGGCCCGGTCGAGCCCGGATCCCGCGGTGGGCACGACGATCTCGAAGCCGACGTTGCTGACGAGCGGGAGCGGGGTGCGGGTGCGGTGGTAGCCCTCGAGCCAGGCGTCCCACAGCCACGAGCGGCCGGCGGTGTTCTGCTGCTCGGCGAGGTCCTCCAGCGCCTGCTGGCAGCGGGGCCCGTCGCCGTCGGCGAACTCCGCCACGGCGCAGCGGGTCCGGTCGAGCTCGGCCGCGGTGAGCAGGGGGGCGACGGTCTCGAGGTAGCGGTCGAGGGTCTGGCGCAGCGGGGGAACGGGCAGCGTCTTCATGGGGGCCTCCTGGCGGCAAGCCTAGGGGTCGTGCCACCGGGTCGCCCGTCGGTGCCGCGGGCTCGTCGGAGGCCGCGGCACCGGAGGAGACGACCACCCGGCGACCGCCGTCGTGGACGGGGTGCCCGAGGCTCCGGTCGATCACGCAGGGTGTCGGTCGTGACTGGGTAGCCGTCGACAACCACGGTGGCGGGGCAGGGTGCGGGCCCCGTGATCCCGCTCGCGCACCTGCTCACAGCCGCCTGGAGGACTTCTCTCCGCGGGGCTGGCCTGCTGTCTCACCTCGCACTACTATCACTCTCAGTAATCGCTGTAGTCCGGGGGAACCCTATGTCGATGCCAGCAGCCGGCCCGGCCCACCGACGTGTCGCGGGTCGTGTCGCGGCCCTGCTCGGGGCCCTCGTGGCCATCACCTCGGCCGGGTGCTCGGTCGAGCCACGGGGCGCCACCACGACGACCGGTGCCGGGTCCGGGCGCGCCGCCACGAACACCCCGAGCCCCACGAGCACCCCGAGCCCCACGCCCACCGTCGACGTGGTCGCCCAGGCGCGCACCCAGGCCGCGCAGCACGACTACGACGCCGCCATACGCACCCTCGCCGCAGCCACGACCCCGCAGGCCAGGGCCGAGCTCGCCCGGGTGCAGGCGCTCAAGGCCAAGGCCGTCCGCTGGCCCGACAACACCACCATCCCGCACCTGTTCTACCACTCGGCCGCGGTCGACCCGCGGCGCGCCTTCGCGGCGCCGGGCAGCGAGGCGGTCGGGTTCAGCCAGTACATGACCTCCGTCGGCGAGCTGCGCAAGCAGCTGGAGCAGATGCACGCCCGCGGCTGGGTCCTCGTCCACCCCCAGCGGATCGCCGCCCGGGGTGCCGACGGGATCATGCGGCCGCAGCCGATCCTGCTCCCGCCGGGCAAGAAGCCCGTCGTCCTGTCCCTGGACGACCTGTCGTACTACGAGTACATGGTCGGCAAGGGCTTCGCGAACGTCCTGGTGGCCAAGCCGGACGGCCGGGTCGTCAACACCTACACCGACGTCGCGGGCAGGACCGTCGAGGGGTCCTTCGACTGCCCGCCGATCATCGACGACTTCGTGCGTGAGCACCCCGACTTCTCCTACCGCGGGGACAAGGGCTCGATCGCCATGACGGGCTACAACGGCGTCCTCGGCTATCGCACGAGCATCCGCACGTATGGCGACACGCCGGCGACCCGGGCCGCCCAGGCCGAGGCCACGGTCGTGGCCGCCGCCATGAAGCGCAACGGCTGGCAGTTCGCCTCGCACTCCTGGGGCCACATCAACATGACCCGCAGCGACCTTGGCCGGATCAAGGCCGACGCCGCCCGGTGGGACGCCGAGGTGCGCCCGATCCTCGGGGACACGCCCCTGATGATCTATCCCTTCGGTGCCGACATCGGCGACGCCAGCCCGTACTCGCCGGGCAACCCGAAGTTCGCGTTCCTCCACGGCACCGAGAAGTTCGACTACTTCTTCGGCGTGGACGGGACGACGCCGCACTGGGTGCAGCTGTCGGGGCAGGTCTTCCGCCAGTCGCGCGCCAACGTCGACGGCATCAGCCTGCAGCGAGCCCTGGACGGCAGGCGCACCGCGATCACGCAGTTCTTCGACGCACGGCCGACCATGGACCCGGCCCGCCCGCTCCCCGTCCCGTCGGTGGGTGGCCCCCGGGCCGGCGGCTGACCCGGGCTCAGCTGCGGCGCAGGCGATCGATCGCGCGACGGAGGCGCCCGGTCGGGGCCGAGCCCTCCGGGACCCCGGACAGGTCCGGGTCCCAGGTGACGTGCAGCTGCGCGCGCTGCCCGAAGCGCTCCAGGTGTGCGGCCACCACGCGCGCGAACCCCGGGTCCTCCAGCCGGATCTCGAGGGCGCCCGGCGTCGGGGTCAGGAGCACCACACCCCCGTCGGCCATCGTCAGCCGGGTCGACCCGTCCGGGTCCTGCGTCGCGGTGCAGCGGGTCGCCCAGTGGCCGGCGAGCTGGCGGGCGTAACGCTCGGCGCGGTCGGTCGGCATACGGCCGGTGATCATCTCGTCCCCTCGGTCCGGTCCACGCCAACCTATCCGTCCTGCTGCGGAGGAGCGGCTCGTCCGAGCCGCTCCTCCGCAGGGGCCTTAGGATCGGCCGGTGCTGCGCGTCGCGACCTTCAACGTGAACGGGATCCGGGCCACCCGGCGTCGTGGGTTCGACGACTGGCTGGCCCGCCGCGAGTGCGACGTCGTCGCCCTGCAGGAGGTCCGCTGCCCGGTGCCGCTGCTGCCGGACGGCGTCTTCCACGACTACCACCTGACGTATGACGCCGGCCGGCTGGCCGGGCGAAACGGCGTCGCCGTGCTCACCCGCGAGGCGCCCGCCGCGGTCCGCTCGTGGGGCGCCGGCGCGCTCGTCCGCGCTCCCGGCGACGCCCACGTCGAGCTTCGCGAGGAGGCCGAGCGGGGCCCGCTGGCCCGCGAGCTCAAGGCCTTCGCCCACGAGGGCCGTTATCTGGAGGTCGATCTCGCGGACCAGCCGCTCACCGTGGCCTCGCTCTACCTGCCCAAGGGCGGGCTGCCCGCCCACCTGCAGGTGCCCGGCAAGATGCGCGAGGAGCCCGACGGCGGCGCGAAGTACGAACGGAAGATGCGGTTCCTCAAGGGATTCGGTCGTCACCTGACCGCCGCGCGGCGGGCGGCCAAGGCGCAGGGCCGCGAGTTCCTCGTCATGGGCGACTTCAACATCGCCCACACCGAGCGGGACCTGAAGAACTGGCGCACCTCCAGGAGGTCCGAGGGCTTCCTGCCCGAGGAGCGGGAGTGGTTCGGGTCGATCCTGTCGCCGCGCTCGCTGGTCGACGTGGTGCGGCGGCTGCACCCGGACGAGCAGGGGCCCTACTCCTGGTGGAGCTGGATGGGCGGCGCCTTCGACCGGGACACCGGCTGGCGCATCGACTACCACCTGGCCTCGCCGGGTCTGGCGCGGACCGCGGTCGCCGGGGGCACCGACCGGGAGCCCTCGGCCGAGGAGCGGCTCAGCGACCACGCGCCCGTCGTCGTGGACTACGACCTGACGACGCTCTGAGCACGCGGCCCCACCCCGCCGCGGTCTCACCGCGCCTCCCCGTCACGAGCGCCGCGGAGCGGACTGCCACGACCTGGTGGTGACGCGTTCAGACCGGTGACACCGGAGCGTCACGCGGCAGGAGCATGGTCGAGCCCGATCCCGACCCGCGCCCCGAGGAGCCCCCGTGAAGTCCGCCCTGTCCCTCGTCACCGCCGTCGGTGCGGTGCTCGCCACCTCGCTGACCGCCACCTCCTCGGCGGCGACCGTGCAGCCCACGGACCGGCCGGCCCCGCAGGCGGCCCGGTCCGGCGCCTCGACCGTTGCCTCGACCGACGCCCCGTCCGGCGTGGCCCGCGGGCTCGCCCGACAGCCGATGAACGAGCAGGTCCTGTGGCGGGAGAGCTTCGACGGGCAGGCGAGCCCCACCGGCTTCACCCACCGCGCGCCGCGCGGCTGGACGATCGCGAGCAGCGGCTTCACCACCGGCGAGCAGCGCTGGGCCGGCTGGGCGTTCACGAACGTGCGCGACTGGACCTGGGCCGTGGGGACCGAGCGGCGGCACTGGTTCACCGGCGCCCACGACACCGTCGCCGTGGTGGAGAGCAAGCACCAGCGCCTCGCTGCGCGCGACCACCTGACCACCACCCTGACGTCCCCGCCCGTGCAGGTCGCCGGGCAGCGCGACCTTGCCCTGCGCTTCGACTCGCACTACGCGCAGGGCAAGGCTCCGCAGAGCGCCTACGTCACGGTGAGCTTCGACGGTGGTGCCCCCCAGCGCCTGCTCACCCTGGACGAGGACCGGCTCAGCGCCCACGAGGACCTGACCGTCACGGTGCCCCGCGGCGCCCGCACCGCCCGCTTCGGCTGGACCTACGACCAGGGCCGCAACGACCTGTGGTGGGCGGTCGACAATGTCGCGCTGGTGCAGGCACCCCAGCCGGTCCAGGGCGCGCCGATCGCGACCTTCGACGTGCTCAGCGACATCCACGCCCCCCGCGGGAACGCGAAGTACGCCAAGGCGATCCGGCTGCTCACCTCCCAGCCCGACAAGGCCGGCGCCCTGCTGCTCGACGGCGACGTGGTCGAGCTGGGCAAGGCCGAGGACTACGCCTCCGCCACCCAGATGCTCACGGCCACGCCGCACCCCTCCGGCAGGGTCCTCATGGGCTCCGGCAACCACGAGTTCCTCGGCAAGGAGGGCTTCGCGGCCTACCAGAAGCGCTTCCTGGCCCTGGCCGGTCGCTCCGTGCCGTGGGGCGAGGTCACCGTCAACGGCGTTCCGGCGCTGTCCTTCTCGACGGAGTACTACAGCGACGTCGACCGGGAGGGCAAGGAGCCCTACGTCACCCTCGGCCGGCAGCAGCTCGCCTGGCTGGAGTCCCGCCTCGCGACATACGCCCGGCGCGGCACCCCCGTCGTCCTGATGAACCACCACCCGCTGCCGCAGTCGGTGTCCTTCACCCACTCCGCCTGGTACGGCAACGACTTCGCCGACCTGGAGGCGGTCGACGCCGTCATCGCGAAGTACCCGAACGTGATCTACCTGTCCGGGCACACCCACGCCTGGCTGGGGCTGAACGACTGGTGGGGTCGCTACCGCGTCGACGGGTCCGGCAACCCGGACGGCTTCCCCGCGGTCAACACCGGCGCGGTCCTCAACGCGGGCGTCCCGGACGACGACCACGACGAAGCCACCCTGCCCGGCGAGCACACGACGGGTCTGCGGCTCAAGGTCTTCCGCGACCGGGTGCGGGTCGAGGCCTGGGACGTGGAGGCCGGGACCGTGATGAAGCACCAGGACTTCCCCGTGACGCGGGCCTTCGCGCAGGGCCGCTGAGTCCCCGGACCCGCACCACCGGCCTGGGGTATGCCGACCGGGCCCGACGCGCCTTCCCGGCATACCCCTGCTCGTGGCCCCGACCTGCTGGACCGGACCGCATGACCCCGAGGCATCGCCCGCCGTCGAGATCGAGGTCGGCGGCCGCAGCGTCCGCGTCAGCGACCCCGACCGCGTCTGCTTCCCCGAGATCGGCGCCACCAGGCGCGATCTCGTGGACTGCTACCCCGCCGTGGGGGACGGGATCGTGCGCGCGCGGCGGGACCGGCCGGGCATGGTGCACCGCTATCCCGACGGTCTGGCGGGGGAGAAGGTTCACCAGAAGGCCCTCCCGGAGGGGGCACCGGACCGGGTCGAGACGGTGCCGGTCTGGTTCCCGCGGTTCCGGCGGACGGTGCGCGAGCTGCTCGACGAGCTGTCGATCACGGGTCGTCCCTAGACCTCCGGCGGCAGCGGGCTGCACGTCTACGTCCGGGTGCGGCCCGCCCACGAGCACGCCGACATCGGTGCGTGACCATGTGCCTACCCACCGATCGGTGCATACCGTGGGTGCAGGGGTGGGAACCATCCGTCAGATGATCTAGATTTAATCCTGTTAATTCTGTGCCCATACCGCCCGGCTGGACCGGACGGCCCGGAGGAGGTGCTGTCCTCGGTGGACTCCCCGTCGCCCCGGGAGGACCTCGCCTCCCCGGCGTCCCACCCTGATCCCCGGCGCGAGCGAGACCTGTGGTGGCGCCAGCTGCGCCTCGTCGGCGTGGGACTGCCGGCGCTGTTCATCGTGGTGCTGCAGGCCGCCCGCCCGCTGGTCTTCGACCGGCTGTGGCCCGTGCGCTCCGACCAGATCGTCAGCGGCCTGACCGCGGTCGCGGCGATCGCCTTCGGGCTGATGATGTTCACGCTCATCGACCAGCTGGTGGAGGACGACCGCTACCGCTCCACCGTCGCCGAGCGCGACCGCATCGCCCGCGAGCTGCACGACTCGCTCGCCCAGGTGCTCGGCGCCACCAACCTGCGCCTGCAGGCGCTCGCCTACCAGCCGGCCGTCCACTCCGACCAGGGTCTCCAGGAGGAGCTGACCGACATCGCGAGCGGCTGCCAGGAGGCCTACCGCGACGTGCGCGAGGCGATCCTCGGGCTGCGGGAGGGCCCGCGCGGTCAGCACACCCTCCTCGAGGGCTTGCGGACGTATGCCGAGAAGTACAGCCGCCAGTCCGGGATCCAGACCGACGTGGTGGCCCGCCTCGACGGCGAGCCCGTCCTCACCCCGCACCGGGAGGTCCAGGTCATCCGGATCGTCCAGGAGGCGCTGACCAACGCCCGCAAGCACTCGGGCGCCCGCCACGCGCGGATCACGGTGAGCGAGGACGGCGACTGGACGCGCTTCCTCGTCGAGGACGACGGGCAGGGCTTCGTGCCCGAGTCGTCGCGTGGCGGCGAGGGGTTCGGGCTGCACTCGATGCGCGAGCGGGCCGAGCTCGTCGGGGGTCGCCTGGACGTCAGCTCCGGGCCCGGCCTGGGGACTCGTGTCGTCGTCGAGGTGCCGCGTGGCTCTCGGGGCCCCCGACTGCAGGCGATGATGTCCGGATGACGACCCCCGCGCCCGAGGCCGCCGCTCCCGTCCGGGTGCTGCTCGTCGACGACACCGCTCTGTTCCGCCGCGCCATCGCCGCCCTGGTCGACCAGCAGCCCGACCTCACCGTCGTCGGTCAGGCCGACGACGGGCTGCGCGGCGTGGAGCTCGCCCGCGAGCTGCTCCCCGACGTGGTCCTGATGGACATGGAGATGCCGGTCATGACGGGCCTGGAGGCCGCCGGCCTCATCCTCGACCAGCTCCCCACGGTCAAGGTGGTGATGCTGACCGTCTGCGACGACGACGAGCGGCTGCTCGGGGCGATCCGGATGGGCGTGCACGGCTACCTGCTCAAGGACCTCCACCCCGAGGACCTGTTCTCGATGCTGCGGGCCGCGGCGCGCGACGAGACCCCGGTGTCCCCGCAGCTGGTTGGTCGCCTGCTGGCCGAGCTGCGCGGTGGTTCCCGGCACACGACCGCATCTGCGTCCCGCCAGGAGGAGCAGCCGCACCTGTCCGCCCGGGAGATGGAGATCCTGCGGCACGTGGCGGCCGGCCTGTCCAACCGCGAGATCGCCCGCACGCTGGTCATCACCGAGGGCACGGTCAAGAACCACGTGCACAACGCCCTGCACAAGCTGGGGCTGGAGTCCCGGGTCCAGGCGGCGGCCTACATGGTCCGCTCGGGGTATGCCGCCCCCCGGCCCGACTGACGCCGGACCGGCGCGAGGGATACAGCGCCGACCGTGGGGGGTGTACCCCGGATCTACCCATCGACGGATGGTCCCGGTCGTGCTCCTGGGCGCAGCATGAGTGCGATGGATCAGTCGACTGGACCGGTCCGCGTGCCTGAAGGACGGTGATGAGCGTGGCCGGCACGGACGGCTCGCGCCTCGGGTGGCTCCGGTCGCCCTGGGGACTCTTCTCCGTCTTCCTCGCCCTGGGCATCGGCACGCTCTTCGGCGTCGTCCTGTTCACCTTCGGCTACGCCAACGGCGCGTCGTACTTCTCGTCGGACCCCAAGGCCTGCGTGAACTGCCACGTCATGAACACCGAGTACAACGCCTGGACCAAGTCGAGCCACGGCAAGGTGGCGACCTGCAACGACTGCCACACCCCGCACGACCTGGTCGGCAAGTACCTCACGAAGGCCGAGCACGGGTGGAACCACTCGCTCGCCTTCACCACCGGGGACTTCCCGCAGAACATCCAGATCAAGAGCCGCAGCCTGGCCACGGTCGAGGAGAACTGCCTGCGCTGCCACCAGCAGCTCGTGTCCGGGATCGAGCACACCAAGCCAGTCGGCCAAAGAATCTCCTGCGTGCAGTGTCACGCCGACGTCGGGCACCGAAGGGGCTGAACGATGAGCACTTCCACCACCAAGCAGGGCACCGGGTCCTCCGGGGCGCCATGGGGCGGCCGCAAGGGCCTGCTGCTCGGGGCCATCGTCCTCGCCACGGCCCTCGTGACCATCGGCGTGGTCGCCCTCCTGCTGAACATCTTCCAGCACAAGCAGGAGGCCAAGCAGACGAGCTTCGCGGTGACGCAGCTCGACGACACGGTGGTCGACCCTGCCGTGTGGGGCCGCAACTTCCCCCTGCAGTACGACATGTACCTCAAGACCTCGGACCAGAGCCGGACGAAGTTCGGCGGCTCCGAGGCGCTCCCGCAGACGCCCTCCCAGGCCGACCCGCGCTCCGTGGTCGCCGGCAGCAAGCTGGAGAAGGACCCCCGCCTGGTGCAGATGTGGGCCGGCTATGCCTTCAGCAAGGACTATCGCGAGAAGCGCGGCCACGCCTACATGCTCATCGACCAGCGCGACACCAAGCGGGTCCAGGACTTCAAGCAGCCCGGCACCTGCCTGAACTGCCACGCGTCGATGGTCAAGGTCTACAAGGACCTCGGCAACGGTGACATGAACGCCGGCTTCGACAAGATCAACCACATGACCTATGCCGAGGCGACCAAGCTGGTCGACCACCCGGTCGCCTGCATCGACTGCCACGACCCCAAGACCATGCAGCTGCGGATCTCGCGTCCGGCGTTCATGAACGGCATCAAGGCGCTCAAGGCCAGCCAGGGCATCCAGAACTACGACGTCAACAAGCAGGCCACCACGGCCGAGATGCGCACCTTCGTCTGCGCCCAGTGCCACGTCGAGTACTACTTCAAGGGCAAGGAGAAGACCCTCACCTTCCCCTGGGCCAAGGGCGTCAACCTCGACGACGAGTTCGCGTACTACCAGGAGCAGGGCTTCACCGACTGGGAGCACAAGATCACCGGGGCGCCCATGCTGAAGGCCCAGCACCCGGAGTTCGAGATGTGGAACCAGGGCGTGCACGCCAAGGCCGGTGTCTCCTGCGCCGACTGCCACATGCCCTACACCGCTGTCGGTGCGCAGAAGGTCTCCGACCATCAGGTCCGCAGCCCGATGCTCAACGTGAACCGCTCCTGCCAGGTGTGCCACCACGCCTCCGAGGACGAGATGAAGGCTCGCGTCGACACCATCCAGACCCGGGTGCAGAAGACGCGCGACTCGGCCTTCGACGCGCTGACCCAGCTCATCGCGGACATCGACGCGTCCAGGAAGGCCGGCGTGGCCCAGGACCGGATCGAGGCGGCCCAGAGCTGGCACCGCAAGGCGTCCTTCTACATCGACTACGTCGTGTCCGAGAACTCCACCGGCTTCCACGCACCCGAGGAGAGCATCCGCTACCTGCAGGAGGCGACGGACGCGGTCCGCAAGGGCCAGCTCGCCCTCGTCGGCAAGGAGAAGATCGACCCGACCGCGGTCAATGCCTTCCAGATGTGGAAGGCGAAGAAGGCCGCCGACGCCGCCGCGGCCGCGAACCCCGCGGCGACGGCCACCACCCCGACGCCGGTCGCGAACCTGACGGACGCGGCGACGCCCACCCCCTCGCACTGAGGGACCCCGGGGAGGCCGGCTCGGCCTCCCCGCCACCGGACCAGACCGCCTCGTGGGGACGAGGCGGTCTGCTCCGCGTCCGGGGACTCGGCGCGCCGATCCGAACCGGTGACGGGGCCACCGTCCCACGGGCCAGGCTGGCCCCTTGGCACGTTCGACGAGGGGGCAGAACGTGATCGGTGGGGCCAGCCTGGCCCCACCGATCAGGGACGTGGAGGAGCGTCGGCCCGTGGTGCTGACGCACCGTGCCCGAGTGTGCCTTCTCTGTACCCCTCTCTATCCTTCAAACCCCGACTCTCTATCTCGACCGTGACCCCTGAGGGATGGCCGCCCTGGCGCAGGCGGGGGACAGTGGTCTCATCGGACTCCCCGCGGCCCCTGGGCCGCCCGACGCACAGGACCTTCCATGACGCAGCCCACGACCGGGGCGACGACCCCGGGCGCACCACCCCCCTCCCCTCAGGCGCCGGTGGTGCCGCAGCACGAGGCGGGTGACCTGCGTCAGGCCCTGCTGACCTCGCTGGGGCTGCCCCGGGACGCCACTCCCGACGACGTGGACGTCGCCCACGACCGGGTCGCGGCCTACCTCGCCGCCG
Organism: Arsenicicoccus dermatophilus; assembly: GCF_022568795.1. Lineage (NCBI taxonomy): Bacteria > Bacillati > Actinomycetota > Actinomycetes > Micrococcales > Intrasporangiaceae > Arsenicicoccus > Arsenicicoccus dermatophilus. Next base: position 212,192 of record NZ_JAKZHU010000002.1, read on the forward strand.
CGCCCGCCGAGCTGTCCGTCTGGGCGCACCAGCAGGCCGCTGCCGCGGACGCGGCGCACGCCGTCCTCACCGGCAAGGCGGGCGACGTCCTGGCCCGGCGCGTCGCGGCCACCTCCGCGAGTCGTCCGGGCGCCACCGCCGCCGCGCCCGCCCGCCGCACCCTGCCGACTCCGCTGCTGCTCCTCGCCGGGCTGGCTCTGATCACCGGGATCGTGCTGGGCGTCTACAAGTTCGGGCCCGGAGCGCAGACCACGGCGACCAAGCCTCCGGTCACCATGGGCGACCAGGGCAGCGGGCAGGACGCGACGCCTCAGGGCATGCCCACCCAGGCCAAGCCCACCCCCGCGGACCCCGCCAAGATCAAGGCCCTGCAGGACAAGGTCGCCAAGAACCCGCAGGACGTCTCCTCGATGGCCCAGCTCGGCGACCTCTACTTCGGCGCCGACGACTTCACGAACGCCGCCCTGTGGCGGGACAAGCTCGTCGCGCAGCGCCCGACGGACACCGACATGCTGCTGGCCGCCGGCGTCGCCCACCTCAACGCCGGTGACCGCGCCCAGGCCAAGGCCCAGTGGGAGCGGGCGATCGCGCTCGAGCCCAAGAAGGCCGAGGCGTACTACGACCTGGGCTTCCTCTACCTCACCCAGACGCCCCCGGACTCCGCCCGCGCCAAGCAGATGTGGGACAAGGTCGTCGAGCTCGACGGCAACGGCCCGCTCTCGCAGAAGGTCCAGAACCACATGGGCGCGCTCATGACCCCCGCCCCCGGCGGCGCGAGCACCCCCGCTCCGACGACCAGCAAGTGACATGGACGGGGTCTCCCTCCCGCTGGCGCTGCTCGCGGGGATCGTGGCCTTCGCGTCACCGTGCTTCCTGCCGGTGGTGCCGGTGTTCGTGAGCTGTGTCGCGGGCACCACCCCCGCCGGCGGCCACCGGGCCCGGCGGGCCGCGGCCACCCAGGCGCTCGCCTTCGTGCTGGGCTTCTCGATCGTCTTCACCCTGATCTGGGTGTCCATGGGGCTGATCGGCGTGGTCGCCGGTGGTCACCGCGACCTGCTGCGGATCGCCGGCGGCATCCTCCTCGTGGTCATGGGGCTGCACGTGGCCGGGCTGATCGAGATCTCGGCGCTCTACCGCGAGGTGCACGCCCCGGTGCGGGGCACGACGGGCCGACCCGGCGAGCAGCCTCCGTCATACACGAGGTCGCTGCTGATGGGCCTCGCCTTCGGGGCCGGGTGGACCCCCTGCATCGGCCCGGTCCTCGGCGGCGTCCTCGGCCTGGCCACCGCGTCGGAGTCCGTCGGCCGTGGCGCGCTGCTGCTCGTCGCCTTCTCCCTGGGTCTCGGGATCCCCTTCGTGCTCGTCGCGATGGGCGCCTCCGAGATCACCGTCCGTCTGCGCTGGCTGCACCGTCACGAGATGGCCCTGTCCTTGGTCTCCGGAGCCATGCTGATCGGCATCGGCTTCGCCATGATCACCAACCTCCTCGGCAGGCTCTCGGGCCTGGTCCCGGCCTTCGGCTTCTGAGAGGCCCATCATGAAGCTCCGTCCCACCAGCTCCGCACCGCCCGCCCCCGACGAGCCCACCGAGGGCTCCCTCGCGGGCGACACCATCGAGGCCGCCGACACCATCCGGATGCCCGGGCCCCTGCACCGGGTCTACCGCTTCTTCATCTCCAAGCGCACCGGCATCGGCCTGATCCTGTCCATGGCCGTGCTCACCCTGCTCGGCACCATGCTCGTCCAGTCCACCGCCGACCAGCGCGAGGACCCGCAGCTCTACGCCGAGTGGCTCGACACCGTGCGCCCCAAGTACCAGGGCTGGACCGACATCCTGGACTGGCTCGGCCTGTTCGACGTCTTCGGGTCGTGGTACTTCAAGGCCGTCAACATCCTGCTGTGCATCTCGATCCTGTGCTGCGTCGTGCACCGCGTCCCGCTGCTGCGCAAGCGCGCGACCCGGCCCCAGCTGCACGTCACCGAGCCGTTCTTCGCCCACGCCGGGATCCACCACGACCTGACCGTGCCGGTCCCGCCCGAGCAGGCCGAGACCCGGGTCCGGGCCGCCCTGTCCGCCGCGCGCTACCGGATCCTCGAGGACCCCAAGGGCCCCGGCCGCAACACCTACGCCGACAGGTTCCGGTGGATGCCCTTCGGCACGATCATGGCCCACGTCGCCTTCGTGATCATCCTGCTCGGCTGCCTGATCACCGCCAACACCGGCTTCAGCGTCGCCAGCCTGCCGATCACCGTCGGCACCCGCACCGACGTGGGCCACGGCACCGGGCTCAGCATCGAGGCGACGAGCTTCGAGGACGCCTACTACGACGACGGCCGCCCCAAGGACTACGTCAGCCACCTCGTGCTCTACAAGGACGGGGTCAAGGTCAAGGAGCAGGACACCCGCGTCAACGAGCCGTTGCGGTACGACGGGGTGAAGTTCTTCCAGGCGGCCTTCGGCTTCGCGGCCAAGGTCTCGGTCAAGGACCGGACCGGCACCGTGATCTACCAGGGCGGCGTCCCGCTCAAGGTCAGCACCCCCGACGGCGAGCACGTCTACGGCAAGGTCGCCGTGCCCGGGCGCGACGTCGACCTCTTCGTCGTCACCTCCGCGTCCGGCAAGGTCGACCCCGAGCTCGGACCCGGCGCCGCCGTCATCCGGATCATGCCCACCGACAAGGACGAGAACCTCGGCGAGCAGGTCGTCACCCAGGGCCAGTCCGCGACGATCCGCGGCCTGACCTACACCTTCGAGCGCGAGGCGCAGTACACCGACCTGATGGTCTCCGACGACCCCGGCGCGCTGTGGGTGTGGATCGGCTCCGGCATGATCCTGGTCGGTATGACGGTCACGATGTTCCTGCGGCACCGTCGCCTGTGGGTGCGCGTCGTCCCCGCCGAGGGCGGCTCCCGCATCCGCATCGCCTCCTCCGAGCGGCACGACACGGCCTACGAGGGCTGGGCCGCCCGACTCGTCGAGGGCATCGCCGCCGACCTCGGCGCCACCCCTACCTCCGCCGCGTCCGGGTCCGACCGGGCCGCCCGTCACAGCACTGTAGGAGCCTGACGATGTTCCAGCTCTCCCAGTACGCCCTCGTGGCGGCGACCATTCTGGTCGCCCTCGGCGTGGCCGCCACCATCGCCAACCTCACCCGCCACCCCTCGCGGCGGGATGCGCTCGCACCGGCGCCCGCCACCGTCGGCGGCGGGGGTGGGGTGGCCCTGCACCCCGGCCCGGGCGCCGGCGGGCCTGGCGGGGCCGTCCTCCCGCCCGACGGCGGGGTGCGGCTCGCGGGCTACGCCTCGCTCGTGACCGGCCTCGCGCTCCTCGCCCTGACCCTCGGCCTGATCTTCAGCGCCCTCGCCACCGGCCACGGCCCCTTCTCGAACCAGCACGAGTTCGCCGTGGCCTTCGCCTGGGGCATCCTCGCCGCCAACCTCTTCTTCGAGTGGCGCTACCACGCGCGGGCACTCGCGATCTTCGTGCTCCCCTTCGCGCTGGCGATGCTGGTGTATGCCGTGACCATCGACGCCAAGCCCGGCCCGTTGGTCCCCGCCCTGCAGAACTCCCTGCTGCTCACCGCGCACGTGTTCACCGCCGTCCTCGCCTACGGCGCCGCCGCGGTCGCCTGCGCCGCCGGCACGCTGTACCTCCTCGCGCCGCACATCCGCTGGCACGGCATGCCCAAGCAGTCCTTCCTCGACGAGCTGGGCTACCGCGCGGTGATGATCGCCTTCCCGCTGATGACCGTGATGATCATCCTGGGCGCCATCTGGGCCGACGTCGCCTGGGGCCACTACTGGAGCTGGGACCCCAAGGAGACCGCGGCTCTCGTGACCTGGCTGATCTACGGCGCCTACCTGCACGCCCGCGTCTCCCGCGGGTGGCGCGGCGACCGGTCGGCCTTCCTGCTGATCCTCGGGTTCGCCGCCGTCATCTTCACCTTCATGGGCAACTACTTCTTCACCGGCATGCACTCCTACGGGGGCAAGTGATGGCGACGGCCGCACCCGAGCCGACCCAGGAGGACTGGCGCAGCGGCATACGGGGCAGTCGTCGCAACCAGCTCCTCGTGCTGCTGGTCACCGCGCTGCTCGTCGCCGGGGGAGCCTGGCTGCTCGGCGGCCGCACCGGCAGCGGCAGGAGCGCCACGGCGGGCGGGCAGTCGGTCACCGTGACCGGCGACCGCTCCGGTCCCGCTCCCGAGGTCGGGAAGGCCCCGCAGGACTTCACCGCCACGACCGTCACCGGCGAGCGGGTGAGCCTGGCGTCCCTCAAGGGCAAGCCGGTCTGGCTGACCTTCGGGGCGTCCTGGTGCACCGCCTGCCGCGCCGAGGCGCCGGACCTCGAGGCGGCCTACCAGGCGGCCAAGGGGCAGGGGCTGCAGGTCGTCGCCGTCAACCTGCAGGAGAAGCCCGCCGACGTCCTGGCGTATGCCGGGCGGGTGGGGCTGACCTATCCGCAGGTCGCGGACCCGGAGACGGCGCTGGCGTCGCGCTTCCGGATCGCGGGGCTGCCGACGCACTTCTTCGTCGACAAGGACGGGGTGCTCCGCAAGATCCACGTCGGCGGGCTCACCCGTGCCGGGATGGGCGAGCAGATCGCTGCGATCACCCGCTGAGCACCTGGGGCCGAGCCGTGCGGTCACCCGGCCGCCGGTCTCAGGGCTCGTCGGTCAACGACCGGTCGAACCGGACGTAGGCGTCGTGGTCCCGGAAGTGCCGGGTGTAGAGGTCGGCGTCCTGCGCCAGGTCCTCGTCGAGCAGCGGCGCCACGTCGACCACCCGGTCGAAGGTCCACACGATGCTCTCGCCACGATCGTTGCGGTAGCTCGTGGCCGCGGCCCGGCCGCGCTCGGCGGCTCGTGTCCGCGCCTCCTCCGGCGAGTCGGCGTGGATCAGCACGAGGTCCTCCGACCACAGGGGCACGTAGCCCTGGGCCTGCGAGGACGAGTGGCTGAGCAGCACGGCGACGAACCGGGTGGTCGTGGGCTCGTCCATGGCGAATCTCCTTGGCCTGCTGGGCAGTCGGCAGTCACGAGGGTATGCCGGGGGCGGGCCGGGTGGCGACTGCTCTCGTGTCGCGGGCGGAGCAGGGGCGGCGCATCGCGGCAGCGGCGGGGGAGGGCGAGAGGGAGCCGCGGCCGGGGAAGGCGCGTCCCACTCGCAGCGTTGTCATCCGAGACGACCTGCTGGAGGAGAGACGCCGTGATCGTGACCGCCATGCTCGTGGGCACCGGTGCCGTGGCCGTGACGGCGGGGGTGGGCCGCTACGCGCGGGAGCGCTGGCGCACCCGCCACCAGCCGACCGAGGGGCGCCTGGCACCCGGGGTCGCGCTCACCGCCGCCGGCGGCGCCCTGGTGATGTCGCCCGACGTCCTGGCTGCGGTCGGCCAGCTTCCCGTCGACGACCCGGCGTCCGCCGTCGTCCTCGCGCTCTACAACGTCCTCGCCCTCGGTGGCCTCGGCACCGTCGGCGCCGGGATGTGGCTGTCGAGCCGCCGGGTCACCCGGGCGGTGCGTGGCGGGGTCGAGTCCGTCGTGGACGGCATACCGCTCGTGGCGCGGCGCCGGGCCCTGCGCCGCGGCACCCCCGCCGACTTCCCGCGCGAGTGGGCCGGTCTCGTGGCGCTGGACACGGAGCTGACACATCGCTTCCTGCGCTACGAGCGCGACCTGGAGGCGGCCGTGAACTTCCCGGTGATGACCGACTACACCGACCCGCTCACCCGCGGCGCCCTCGACGCCATGCTGCGGTGCCGCGAGCTGCGGTCCCCGGTGCCGCCGGCCGGGACGCGCGACGTCCGCGACACCGACTACGCCCGGGCCGTCGCGGACTTCGCGACCGCGCTGGAGGCGGCCGAGGCCAACGCCGAGCGACTCGTGGCCAGCACCTTCAGCGAGGACGAGCGTCGGGTGCTCGACGAGGCCGCGGCGACGCTGGAGTTCATGCGGGCGGCCACGACGACGCCGGCGGAGCGGCAGGCGGCGTACGAGCGGGTGGCGGCCCAGCTCGCGGACTTCCCGCGCCGAGCAGCCGGAACGACCGCCACCGGGACGGCTGCCGCCGACCCCACGCCGACCGCGGCCACCACCTCCAGGGCCTCCGCCACCGAGGCCGGCACTCCGGGCGTGCGCGGCGAGCAGCTCGCCGTCGCGCCGGACGGATCGGTGCACGTCGTGGGCGAGTCCGGGGCCACCCGGGTCGCGCGGCCCCATCCCTTCCTGGACGTCGAGGACCGAGCCCGGCGCTGACCAGCCGCCTCGTGAACCGCTGCGGGGAACCCGGCGGCCCGCAGCGGTCGGGCGCCTCCTAGGCTGCAGGGGCTGGTCCGGCCGCTCCGACCCGGGGTGGCCGGGGCAAGAGGGAACCCGGTGCGAGTCCGGGACTGCCCCGCAGCGGTGAGTGGAAACGAGAGCCGTCATGAGCACTGGGTCCTGACCCGGGAAGCGACGGCCGGTAGGCCAGCGTCGAGCGCGACGTCCGTCCACGAGTCCGAAGACCTGCCAGCAGCCGTGCACGCCGTGCACGGTGTGGTCGTGGCCTCGAGGGTGGGCTGCTCGACCGGGCGTCCCGCAGGTGTGCTCGGAGCCGTGCTCGCGGGGGTGTCCGACCGAGCGCGCTCCTCCTGGTCCGACCCCCGGACCGCTCGCGAGGAGAGAGCCATGGCCGCAAAAGCAGCTCCCCACCCCACCATCCCGTCACCGCCCTCCGAGGGCGGGCTCACCGAGGTGTCCGGCGCCGGCGGCAGTCCGCTGCCGCCGGCGCCGGAGCGCCCCGCACCGTCGTCGTCCGTGGCCGTCGGCGTCGTCCTGGCGATGGTGTCGGCGATCGCCTTCGGCACGAGCGGTCCCTTCGCGAAGGCGCTCCTGGAGAGCGGGTGGTCGCCGGCCGGTGCGGTGCTGGTCCGCCTGAGCGGCGGGGCCCTGGGGCTGGCGGTCCCGACCCTGATCCTGCTCCGGGGCGACCTGCGGCCCTTCGGCGCGAGCTGGAAGGTGGTGTGCGGCTACGGCGTGGTGGGGGTCGCCTGCAGCCAGCTCTCCTACTTCATGGCGGTCTCCCACCTGTCCGTCGGGACCGCGATGCTCCTGGAGTACTTCGCACCCGTCCTCGTCGTGGGATACCGATGGGCCCGGGACCGAGAGGTTCCGCGCCCGGGCGTGCTGCTGGGATCTGCCCTGTCGGTCTGCGGCCTGTGCCTGGTCGTCGACGTCGCGGGTGGCATCACCGTCGATCCTGCGGGTCTGTTCTGGGGGATGTGCGCGGCCTGCTGCAACGCGGCCTACTTCGTCCTCGGCGCCAGGCCCACCCGGGGCCTCCCGGCGGTGGGCTTCGCCGCCGGGGGCATGGCGGTGGGAGCGCTCGTCATCGGGGCCGCGGGCCTGCTCGGCATCGTCCCGGTCGCCGTGGCCACCGGGGAGGTGACGCTGGCGGGAGGCTCGCGGCCGTGGTGGCTGCCTGCTGCGGGCCTGGCCCTGGTGTCGGCAGCGGTGGCCTACGGCTTCGGCGTGGCGGGAAGCCGTCGGCTGGGATCCACGGTGGCGGCCTTCATCGGGCTCAACGAGGTGCTGGCCACGATCCTGCTCGCCTGGCTCCTCGTCGGTGAGGTGCCGGGTCGGATGCAGCTCGCCGGGGGCGCCACCATCCTCGTGGGCGTCCTTGCCGTCAAGCTCGGTGGCCTCCCCGGCCGGTCGGCGTGTTGCAGGCTCGACGAGGCCAGGGCTAGGGTCGGTGGGTCGGTCGCACCCGAGGGGTGCCAGGGAACCCGGTCGGAGTCCGGGACTGACGCGCAGCGGTAGGGGAGCTGCGCAGGGCACGATGCCACTGGCGAGAGCTGGGAAGGCGCTCTGCGTGAACGATCCCGAGTCCGAAGACCTGCCGACGTTCGACCCGATCGGGCCTCGCGCACGGGCCCTGGCGAGAGTTGGTTCTGGTGTCTGCCTCCGACCTGTCGGTCGGCGACGCGCTGGTGGCCGCGGGCTACCCGGTGATCGTCGACCCTGACGTGCACGAGCCCCGTGCCGGCCTGTGGCTGCCTCTGGCGGAGGTGCGACGGCCGGAGCGGGTCCTGGAGCTGGTGGAGCGATACACCGCGTGGCTCCGGGTCCCGCACCGAGCCGCCGGCGGGGCCTGCGCTGGCCAGCACTACGCCGGACGCGTCGCCGGCTATCTCGTCGGCACCTGGGCGCTGACCGGCGGGATCGCCTCGCTCGAGGACCCCCGGCTGCTGGCCGAGGTGGACCAGCACGGCCGGACCCTGCGGCTGATCGTCCCGCGGGACCCCCGGACCGCGCCGGGAGGGGCGCCGGAGCTGGTCCGCGGCCTGCAGAACCACCTCGCGCCCCTGCTCGACGTCGTGCGGGTGGCCGTCGGCGTCACCCCACGACTGGCGTGGGGCGGGGTCGCCACCTCGGTCGCGGGCGCCTTCGGCCGCGCCGTGCAGACCGTGCCGATGTCCCGCCGGGCCGAGGTGGTGAGCGGGGCGCACGCCGCGCTCGACCCCGCCCGGTGGCCCGGGGAGAGGCCACTCGTGACGCTGGCCGCCGACGCGACCAGCCACGGGCGGCACACCTGCTGCCTGATCTTCCTGTCCGCCGACCACGAGGAGTGCCGCACGTGTCCTCGCCGCGTCCGCCTGCAGCCCTGACCGTCGTCGTCCTCGCGGTCGCGCTGGCGGCCAGCTGTGTCGTCTCCCTCGCCTTCGGATCGGAGCCGTTGCCCCTGCCGGACGTATGGCGGGTCGTGGCCGCCCGGCTCACCGGGGGCACGACCGATCCCACCTACGACGCCATCGTCTGGGACCTGCGAGCCCCGCGCTCCCTGCTCGCCGCCGTGGCTGGCGCCGGTCTCGCGGTGGCCGGTGCCGGGATGCAGACGCTGGTGCGCAATCCCCTGGCCGATCCCTACCTGCTCGGGGTCTCGTCCGGAGCCTCGGTGGGGGCCACCGCGGTGATGACGACCGGCGTGCTGTCCGGGCTGGGGGTCTGGGCGCTGTCGGGCGGGGCGCTGCTGGGGGCGCTCGCCGCGTCGGCGCTGGTCTACGCCGTCGCCATGGCGCAGGGCGGGCTGACGCCGCTGCGCCTGGTGCTGACCGGGGTGGTCCTGTCGTCGGCCTTCAGCGCGATCGCCAGCTTCCTCGTCTTCCTGTCCAACGATCCCCGGGCCGCCCAGTCGGTGCTCTACTGGCTGCTCGGCAGCGTGGCCGCCGCCACCTGGGAGCTGCTGCCGCTCGCCACCGTCGTGACGCTGCTCGCGGTGCTCGCGATGGGCGCGGCATCCCGGTGGCTGGACGCCCTGGCTGCCGGCCCGGACCTCGCGGCCTCGCTCGGGGTGCCCGTGGGGGCCCTGCGGACGGGCCTCTTCGTGGGCCTCGCGGCTCTCGTCGGGGTCCTGGTCGCCGTGTCCGGCGGCATCGGCTTCGTGGGGCTCGTGGTGCCGCACCTGGCCCGCATGGTCGTGGGGGCTCGACACCGGGTGGTGGTCCCGGTCGCCGCCCTGGCCGGCGGGCTCTTCCTGGTCTGGGTCGACGTCCTCGCCCGCGTGTGCGTCCGGCCCCAGGAGATCCCGCTGGGGGTCGTCACCGGGCTGGTGGGGGCACCGGTCTTCCTCCTGCTGGTCGGGCGACGCCACTACCGCTACTCGGGGAGCCGCTGACGTGCGGATGCAGACCCACGACCTGACCGCCGCGGTGGACGGCCACGTCGTCCTGACCGGGGTGGACCTCGACCTGCCCTCCGGCGGCGTCACCGCGCTCGTGGGGGCCAACGGCTCGGGCAAGTCCACCCTCCTGCGCACCCTCGCCGGCATCGCGGCGGCTCCCCGAGGGCACGTCGTCGTCGGGGGCGACCGGGTCGACCGCCTCCGCCCCCGGGAGCGCGCCCTGCGGATCGCCCTGGTGGCCCAGGAGGACTCCCCGCCCGACGACCTGCTCGTCGGCGAGATGATCGCGCTCGGCCGCATCCCCCACGCCCGCCCCTGGAGCCTCGGTGGCGCCGAGGAGAGACAGGTCGTCCTGCACGCCCTGGCCCAGGTGGGGCTGCAGGACCTGGTGGACCGGCCGTGCCACGCCCTGTCCGGCGGGGAGCGTCGCCGAGCCCTCCTCGCCCGGGGACTCGCCCAGGACGCGCCGGTCCTGCTCCTCGACGAGCCCACCAACCACCTGGACGTCGCCCAGCAGCACCAGCTGCTGCGGCTGGCCAGAGCGGCCGGTCGGACCGTCGTGATGGCGATCCACGACCTCGACCTCGCCCACCGCTACGCCGACCACGTCGTCGTGGTGGGGGAGGGATCCGTCCTCGACCAGGGACCGCCCGCCACCACGTTGACCGGCCCTGCGGTCGCGCACGCCTTCGGCATACGCGCCTCCACCCTCGTGGATCCCGCGACCGGACGGACCCACCTGGTCTGCGACCCGCCCGATGAGGAACCCATCCCCACCAACCCTCCCGAGGAGAGCTGACATGAACCCACGCCCCGTCGTCCTTGCCGGCGCCCTCGCCCTCGCCCTCGTCTCCGGCGCCTGTGGCGCCCCCGCCCCGCGCGGTGGCGCCGGCGGTGCCACGGCCGGCGCCACCGTGGAGGTGACGAACTGTGGTGAGAGCGTGCGCTTCCCGACTCCCGCGAAGAGAGTCTTCGTCAACGACGGCAACATGATCGCGATGGCGCTCGCCGTGGGCGCGCAGGACCAGCTGGTGGCCGTGACCAGCCTCCAGAAGGACACCCCCGTCCTGGAGCAGGTCTACGGCGACGCCGCGCGGCACCTGCCCGACACCGGCGCGGACTACCCGACGCTGGAGGGGGTCCTCGCCAAGCGTCCGGACGTGATGGTCGCGGGGTTCAACTACGGCTACAGCGAGTCGCGCAACCTCATGCCGGACCTGCTGCGGAGCAAGGGAGTCGCGGCCTACGTGCTGTCGGAGAGCTGCCGGCAGAAGGCCGGGGAGAAGGCGCGCGGCACGATGGACCCCTGGTCCGCGCTGCGGGCCGACCTGACCAACCTGGGTGCCATCACCGGTCATCGGGACCAGGCTCGCCGGGTCACCGACGACCTCGACGCCCGGCTGGCCGCCCTGCGCGCGGCACCGCAGGCGACGCGGCGGCCCGTCGTGCTCCTCTTCGACAGCGCCAAGGGCGCGGTCTTCACCAGCGGACGGTATGGCGGCCCCCAGGGCATCATCGACGCGGCCGGCGCGGCGAACCTCGCCGCGGACGTGGCGGACACGTGGACCACCGTCTCGTGGGAGAAGGTGGCGACGGCTAAGCCCGACTTCATCGCCTTCGTGCACTACGGGCAGCAGACGATGGCGGACAAGATCGCCCAGCTGGAGGCCAACCCCGCCACCCGAGACCTGCCCGCCGTCCAGGAGAAGCGCTACCTGAACCTGCCCTACGCGGCGTGGACGAGCAGCCCGCTGAACGTCGACGCGGCCGAGAACCTCCGCAAGGCCCTGGAGGAGGCGTCCCTGCTGCCTGCCTCCCAGATCACGCCCCGGCACGACCTGCACACGGGCTGACCTGCGACGACGACCGCCCCGGTGGGGGGCCTGCAGCGGGCCGACGGAGATGCGATACGTTGGCGGTGCTGGTCCTCCCGTCCTCGGTCGGGAGGGGAAAGAGGGAACCCGGTGCGAGTCCGGGACTGCCCCGCAGCGGTGAGTGGGAACGACATCGTCATACGCACTGGGACGACCACCTGGGAAGCGACGGTGAAGGACTTCGCGACGTGAGTCGCGGTGAGCCGCAAGGCTCGACGCCCACGAGTCCGAAGACCTGCCAGTGTGCCGCGTCAGCGGTTCGCCCGTGTCCGCGCCTCGAGGGAAGGCCAGGACACCCTGCCCGGCAGGCGTCGTCCCGTCGGCAGCGGCGTCCTCGGTGCACCTCGGGCTCATTGCTGGGAGGTCACCTCCATGAACACCCTTCCCTTGCCTTCGCCCCGCCCGGGCATCCGCTTCGTGCTGTACCCGGGCCACGAGGCCCTGCACATCACCGACGAGCTGCAGCACCTGGAGCTCGTCGGGGCCCGCGTCCCCTTCCGCACGGGGGGCGACAACCCCGACTGCTCGTCCTGGCTCGAGTCCTGCACCGCCGAGAGCGGGTTCCGGCTGGTGACCATGAGCATGGACGGCCTGCTCGTCGGGTTCGCCGCAGGGGTCGTGGCCGAGGGGCTGGTCGACCTGCGGCACCTGGTCATCGCCTCGACGGTGCGCACCCGTCACCCGGACCTCGTCGGACTCCTCGTCGAGGTGTTCGTCGACTCGGCGGAGCAGCCCTGGGCCGACGTGCTGATCCCGCGCGCCTGCCCCGCCCTCGGCCACCTGCTGCAGGCGGGCTGGTGCCCCAGCCTGCGGACCGGCCCCGCCGTCGCCGCCTCGGGCGACCTCGGGGAGTCCCTGCGGCTCACCGCGGCGGCCGGCCGATGAGCGGCGCCGCACCGGACACGGAGACGGTCGTCCCGCCCGAGATCGGGCTCGCCGAGGGCTTCGAGGTCCTCGACCGGGCGGCCTGGGCAGCGATGGCGGCCGACGTCCTGAACAAGCGCCGTCCGCCGGACCGCCGGCTGACCGGCGAGCAGGCCGAGGTGAGGCTGCGCACCACCACCCTCAGCGGGATCGCCATCGACGCGCTCTACACCCGGCCGCAGGAGGCGCGGCCCCTCGGCCGACCGGGGGTGATGCCCTTCGTGCGAGGGTCCTCGGTGCGCAGCGGCGCCGTCGACGCCTGGCAGGTGCGCCAGTGGCACGACGACCCCGATCTCGCGCGGGGGCATCGAGCCGTGCTGACCGACCTGGAGCGCGGCGCGACCGCGCTGTGGCTGCAGCTCGGGGCCGACGCGATCGCCATCGACGACCTGGGATCGATGCTCGACGGTGTCCTGCTCGACCTGGCACCCGTCTGCGTCAGCAGCCACGACGACCAGATCGGCGCCGCCCGCGCCCTGATGGCGCTCTGGGCGCGGGCCGGGCTCGAGGGCTTCACCGTGCAGGGAGCCCTGGGGGTCGACCGGCTCGGTGCCGTCGCGCTCGGGCAGGGCGCCCCGCCGCGCACCGAGGTGCTCCGGCTCGTGCGTGACTGCCTCGGGAGCTATCCCTCCGTCCGCTCCCTCACCGTGGACGCGACGATCCACCACGAGGCCGGTGGCGGGGAGGTCGAGGAGCTGGCCTGCGCGGTCGCGACCGGGGTGGCCTACCTGCGCGGGCTGGAGGAGTTCGGGGTCTCGGTGACGCAGACCTTCTCCCAGATCGAGTTCCGGGTGGCGGCGACGGCGGACCAGTTCCTGACCATCGCCAAGCTGCGCGCCCTGCGGCGGATGTGGGCCCGGGTCGGCGAGGTGAGCGGCGTCCCCGACGTCCAGCGGGGAGCGCGCCAGCACGCCGTCACGACCCGGCGGATGCTCACGCGGGACGACCCCTGGGTCAACATCCTGCGCACCACGACCGCCTGCTTCGGTGCGGCGGTCGGCGGTGCCGAGGCGATCACCGTGCTGCCCTACGACACGATCCACGGGCTCCCGGTCGAGTCCTCGCGTCGCATCGCGCGCAACACCCAGGTCCTCCTGGCGGAGGAGTCCAACCTGGGCCGGGTCACCGATCCGGCCGGGGGCGGATGGTATGTCGAGGCGCTCACCGACGCCCTCTGCGAACGGGCCTGGGCGTGGTTCCAGCTGCTCGACGCCGACGGCGGCATGGAGGCCGCGCTGCGTGACGGTCGGGTCGTCGACCGGATCGCCGAGGTGCGCGACGAGCGCGACCGGCGTCTGGCCACCCGCAGGCTGCCGCTCACCGGGGTCAGCATGTTCCCCGCCGCGACCGAGACGCCGGTCGACCGGGAGCCCCGGGTGGTCCTCGCACCGGCCACCACCCCGATCCTGCCGCCCACCCGCGACGCCGAGGTCTTCGAGCGGCTGCGGGACCGGGCGACGGCCGCGGCCGCGCAGGGATCGCCCGCCACGGTCCTGCTCGCCTGCCTGGGCACCCGTCGCGACTTCGGACCCCGCGAGACCTTCACCAGCAACCTCCTGCACGTGGCGGGCATCGACACCCCGCTGTGCGAGGGGGGAACGCCGGAGCAGGTCGCGGCGCGCCTGCGAGAGGTCGGGGCGCAGGTCGCGGTCCTGTGCTCCTCCGCGGGCGTCTACGCCGACCAGGGCGTCGCGGTCGCCGAGGCCCTGCGTGCCGCCGGCGTCCGTGAGGTGCTGATCGCCGGCCGACGCACCGAGCTCGGCCCCGAGGCGCCACCAGGCGCCGTCGACGGCGAGCTCTTCGACGGCATGGACGTCGTCACCTTCCTGTCCACCCTCCTCGACACCCTGGGGGCCCCGGCATGAGCACGATCCCGTCCTTCTCCGCCGTGCCGCTCGGCGACGGCGCGCCTCCGCCCGGCTCCACCGAGCAGTGGGAGCGGCTGGTCGCCATGACCGGGGGCTGCTCCCACGGGTGGCAGACCCCCGAGCACATCCTGGTCCCTCCGCTCTACACGGAGGAGGACCTGGTCGGCCTGGACTTCCTCGACACCACTCCGGGGGCCCCGCCCTTCCTGCGCGGCCCCTACGCCACGATGTACGCCAGCCAGCCGTGGACCGTCCGGCAGTACGCCGGGTTCTCCACCGCGGAGGAGTCCAACGCGTTCTACCGCCGCAACCTCGCGGCCGGGCAGAAGGGCCTTTCCGTGGCCTTCGACCTGGCCACGCACCGCGGCTACGACTCCGACCACCCCCGGGTGGAGGGCGACGTGGGTATGGCGGGCGTCGCGATCGACTCGATCTACGACATGCGGCAGCTCTTCGACGGCATACCGCTGGACCGGATGAGCGTCTCGATGACCATGAACGGCGCCGTGCTGCCGGTGCTGGCGCTGTACGTCGTCGCCGCCGAGGAGCAGGGGGTGCGGCCGGAGCAGCTGTCGGGGACCATCCAGAACGACATCCTCAAGGAGTTCATGGTCCGCAACACGTACATCTACCCGCCGGCGCCGTCGATGCGGATCATCTCCGACATCTTCGCCTTCACCTCCGAGCACATGCCGCGGTTCAACTCGATCTCCATCTCCGGCTACCACATGCAGGAGGCGGGGGCCACGGCCGACATCGAGATGGCGTACACGCTGGCCGACGGGGTGGAGTACCTGCGCGCCGGCGAGGCCGTCGGTCTGGACGTCGACCGGTTCGCGCCGCGGCTGTCGTTCTTCTGGGCGATCGGGATGAACTTCTTCATGGAGGTCGCCAAGATGCGCGCGGCCCGGCTCCTGTGGGCCCGCCTCGTGCGTGACTTCGACCCCAAGAACCCCAAGTCGATGTCCCTGCGGACGCACTCGCAGACGTCGGGCTGGTCGCTCACGGCGCAGGACGTCTACAACAACGTCGTGCGCACCTGCGTGGAGGCGATGGGCGCGACGCAGGGACACACCCAGTCGCTGCACACGAACGCCCTCGACGAGGCGATCGCGCTGCCGACCGACTTCTCCGCCCGCATCGCCCGCAACACCCAGCTGTTCCTGCAGCAGGAGTCCGGGACCTGCCGGGTGATCGACCCCTGGGCCGGGTCGGCGTACGTCGAGAAGCTCACCCACGACCTGGCCCGGCGTGCCTGGGGGCTGATCCAGGAGGTCGAGGACGCGGGCGGTATGGCGAAGGCCATCGAGGCCGGCATCCCCAAGATGCGCATCGAGGAGGCCGCGGCCCGCACGCAGGCCCGGATCGACTCCGGCCGCCAACCGGTCATCGGGGTCAACAAGTACCTCGTGGACGGGGACGAGGGCATCGAGGTGCTCAAGGTCGACAACGCCTCCGTGCGCACCAGTCAGCTCGCCAAGCTCGATCGGCTGCGCGCCGAGCGGGATGAGGAGGCCTGCCGGGCCGCCCTCGACCGGCTGACCTGGGTCGCCGAGCACCCGGGCGAGAGCGGCAACCTGCTGGGCGCGTCGATCGACGCCGCCCGAGCCATGGCGACCGTGGGGGAGATCTCCGCTGCCCTGGAGCGGGTCTTCGGCCGCTACACCGCGGCGATCCGCACGATCTCGGGGGTCTACAGCAGCGAGACGGGAGGCTCGGCGGCCATGGCGGAGGCGCACGACCTGGTGAGCGAGTTCGAGAAGGCCGAGGGACGACGGCCCCGCATCCTCGTGGCCAAGATGGGCCAGGACGGCCACGACCGTGGCCAGAAGGTCATCTCGACGGCCTTCGCGGACCTGGGCTTCGACGTCGACGTGGGCCCGCTCTTCCAGACCCCCGCCGAGGTGGCCCGGCAGGCCGTGGACGCGGACGTGCACGTGGTCGGGGTCTCCTCGCTCGCCGCTGGGCACCTGACCCTGGTGCCCGCCCTGCGGGCGGAGCTCGACGCGATGGGACGCCAGGACCTGATGATCGTCGTCGGCGGGGTCATCCCGGCGCAGGACTTCGACGAGCTGCGGGAGAAGGGCGCCGACGCGATCTATCCGCCCGGGACGGTGATCCCGCGGGCCGCGTGCGGTCTGCTGCGGCAGCTCCTGGAGCACCACCACGGCATCACCGTGCCGGAGCGGCCGGAGGCCACCCCGGATGCATGAGGCCCTCTCCGTGGACCGGCTCGTCGAGGGGGTGCGCGCCCGGGACCGCTCCGTGGTCGCCCGCGCGCTCACCCTCGTCGAGTCCGCGCGAGCAGATCACCGCGAGCTCGCGCGGGACCTGCTGCGGGAGCTCGCTCCTGGGGCGGGTCGTGCGCGGCGGGTGGGGATCTCCGGGGTCCCGGGGGTGGGCAAGTCGACCTTCACCGACGCCTTGGGGACCAGGCTCGTCGAGCGCGGTCATCGGGTCGGGGTGCTGGCCGTCGACCCGTCGAGCTCGCGGACCGGCGGATCGATCCTCGGGGACCGGACCCGGATGGCGGCCCTCGCCGCCAGCGACGACGCCTACATCCGTCCCGCCCCGTCGGGCGGGCACCTGGGAGGTGTGGCCCGCGCGACACGGGAGTCGATGGTGGTGCTGGAGGCGGCCGGGTTCGACGTCGTCGTCGTCGAGACCGTGGGCGTGGGCCAGTCCGAGGTGGCGGTGTCCGGCATGGTCGACACCTTCCTCTTCCTGGCGCTGGCCCGCTCCGGCGACCAGCTCCAGGGCATCAAGAGGGGGATCCTGGAGCTGGCCGACGTCATCGCGGTCAACAAGGCCGACGGCGAGCACGCGGGCGAGGCGCGGGTGACGGCGCGCGAGCTGGCGGTCGCGATGCGGCTCATGTTCGGTCCCGACGAAGGACGGCCCCAGGTGCTCACCTGCTCGGCGCTGACCGGTGACGGTCTCGACGAGGTGTGGCAGGCCGTGGTCGACCACGGTGATCGGCTGCGGTCCGCAGGCACCCTCGAGGAGCGGCGGCGTCGCCAGCAGGTGGACTGGCTGCGGGCCGTCGTGCAGGACGAGCTGCAGCTGGTGCTGTCCGGTCCTGGGCACGCCGGCAGGGCCACCCGGGCCGCGGAGCAGGACGTGGAGTGCGGCACGCTCACCGTCCCCGAGGCCATGGAGCGGGTGCTGGCCGCTCTCGCCGGCGACCTGACCGAGCGAGCCCGAGGTCCGGCCCCCGGGTGACCACAGATCTCCCGCGGCTGCTGGACTCGCCATTCGCACGCCGCGGGACCGCGAGTCCACGCTGCCAGCCATGCACCTGGACTCGTGCGGGCCCGCAGGAGGTCACCCGGCCCCCTGCGGGTCCGCTCCGGCGTCCCCTCCACCGGGCGGCTTGCCCTGCCGGTGGCAATGAAATCGGTTGTGGAAAAACGTCTTTCGTTTTCAGTCAGGCGCGGGCAGGATGGCTGGCATGAGCATCTACGCGCTGCCGGACCTGCCCTACGACCATGCCGCCCTGGAGCCCTACATCTCGGGCGAGATCATGGAGCTGCACCACGACAAGCACCACGCGACCTACGTCAAGGGCATCAACACCGCCGTCGAGCAGCTCGCCGAGGCGCGGGAGAAGGGGTCCTTCGAGACGCTGTCGACCCTGGAGAAGAACTTCGCCTTCCACCTCGGTGGCCATGTCAACCACTCGGTGTTTTGGGCGAACATGTCGCCCGACGGGGGTGACAGGCCCACCGGTGACCTCGCGGCCCGCCTCGACGAGGACTTCGGCTCCTTCGACGCCTTCCGGGCCCACTTCCAGGCCGTCGCCCTCGGCGTCCAGGGATCGGGCTGGTCGGTGCTGGCCTGGGACCTGGTCGCGCAGCGCACGTACGTCGTCCAGCACTTCGACCACCAGGGCAACCTGCCGATGTGCCTGGTGCCGCTGCTCGTGCTGGACATGTGGGAGCACGCCTACTACCTGCAGTACCACAACGACAAGGCGACCTTCGTGGAGCAGTGGTGGAACGTCGTCAGCTGGGCCGACGTCCAGGAGCGCTACGCCCGGGCCGCCGCGCAGACCACCGGCCTGATCCTGCCGTGACCGAGCACACCTGCGGACCTGCCGGACCCGATCCGCACGGGACGGGACCTGCCAGGCTTGTCGAGCACGCCCAGCTCGCCGCGGGGATCCTGGCTGCCCGGCACCGCGGGGACCGCGAGTCCGCGGCCGTGCTCGCCTCGACGGCCGACCCGCACGAGCTGCTCGGCGGCGCGTTGCTGCTCGTCGAGCTCCTCGCCGGCCTGTATGCCGAAGCCTGCTGCCAGAACCCCGCGGACTGCCTCAGCGACCTGGCCGTGCAGCTCGAGGCGTCCTTGCCCAGGAGCTTCGAGGCGTGACCGCTCCTCCGCCATACCCACCGCGGCTCGACGGGTGCACCGACGCCGCCGGTCGGCGTGTTGCAGGCTCGACGGAGCCAGGGCTAGGGTCGGTGGGTCGGTCGCACCCGAGGGGTGCCAGGGAACCCGGTCGGAGTCCGGGACTGACGCGCAGCGGTAGGGGAGCTGCGCAGGGCACGATGCCACTGGCGAGAGCTGGGAAGGCGCTCTGCGTGAACGATCCCGAGTCCGAAGACCTGCCGACGTTCGACCCGATCGGGCCTCGCGCACGGGCCCTGGCGAGAGTTGGTGCACGTGTCCGACCACATGGGGCGGCCAGGCGCCGGGCGACCGTCCCGCTCGGACGGGCAGGTCTGACATGGGCGCCGGACATCATCATCATCATGGAGCGTCGTCGGACGGCCGCGCCCGCCTGGCCGTGACGCTGGCCCTCACCACCACGGTGCTGGTCACCCAGGTCGTCGGTGCGGCCTGGACGGGCAGCCTCGCGCTGCTGGTCGACGCCGCCCACATGCTCACCGACTCGCTGGGGCTCGTCGTCGCCCTGATCGCCGCCGTGCTGATGGCTCGCCCGCCGTCGGCCCGTCGCACCTGGGGATGGCAGCGGACCGAGGTGATCGCCGCCGCGGCGCAGGCCTCGTTCCTGCTCGTCGTCGGGACCTACGCCATCGTCGAGGCCGTCCAGCGGTTGATCGCCCCGCCGCAGGTGGCGGCGCAGGGACTGGCGGTGTTCGGCGGTGTCGGCCTGGCTGCCAACGTCCTCTCGCTGCTCGTGCTGGCCGGGGGCCGAGGACACAACCTGAACATGCGGGCGGCCTTCCTCGAGGTCGCGAGCGACGCGCTGGGCTCGGTGGCCGTGCTCGTCGCTGCTGCCGTGATCATCCTCACCGGTTGGCAGCGCGCCGACCCGGTCGCCGGGCTGGTCGTCGCCACGCTGATCGTGCCGCGCGCCCTCTCGCTGCTCCGTGAGACCGGAACCATCCTGCTGGAGTCCACCCCGGCCGGGCTCGACCTGGACGAGGTGCGCCGCCACCTGGCCGGCCAGCCGCACGTGCTGGACGTCCACGACCTGCATGCCTCCACCATCGCCAGCGGCCTGCCGGTCCTCACCGCCCACGTCGTCCTCGACGAGGAGTGCTTCACCGACGGGCACGGGCCCCAGCTGCTCGACCGGATGCTCCGCTGCCTGGCCTCCCACCACGAGCTCACCATCGAGCACTGCACCCTGCAGTTCGAGACCCCCTCCCTGGCCGCCCACCACGCGGAGCACCTCCACGCCTGAGCCCTCGCCGCCGGTAGCCTGGACAGGGTGAATCTCGAGAAGGTCATCTTCGGCTTCTTCGTGCTGCTCGCCGCGACCGTGAACTTCGGCTTCGTGGTGGGCGACCTGGGCAGCCCGGACATGCACAACATCTGGGAGCTGTATGCCGCGATCGTGGTCAACGTGGTCGCGCTGGTCCTCAAGTTCGGGGACCGCACCCAGATCGGGGCCACCCACCTGGCGACGAGCCTGGTCGCCGTGCTGCAGCTGATCGGTGCCGCGGTGCTCTACATCTACTTCACCCAGTCCCACTCCGAGGCCATCACCGGCCCGGAGATCGCCTCGGTGGTCTCGCTCGCGTGCGGCGCACTGCTCGCCAACCTCGTCTCCGTGGTGCTCCTGGTCGCCGAGACCGTGTCCTTCCGTCGGCGCTGAGCCGCGCCCGACGAGCAGGCCTTCGATGACCAACCCGCTGCTGCTGTTCCTCGCCCGCCCGTCGACGCGCCGTCGGGGGGTGCGGGGTCCGCGCGAGCGGGTGCGGGTGCCTACCGAGGTGCCGTCGACCGACGCGATCTTCCTGGTGCTGCGGCGGATGCGCACGCCGCTGATCGTGCTGGTCGCGATCCTGTCGATCTCCGTCCTCGGGCTGGCGCTGATCCCCGGCAAGGACGGCACGCGGCTGTCGCCGTTCGACGCGTTCTACTTCATCTCCTACACCGCGACCACCATCGGCTTCGGCGAGATCGTGCCCTTCACGGCGACGCAGCGGCTGTGGGTGACGCTGTCGATCTACGGCACGGTCGTCGGGTGGGCCTACGCCATCGGCACGCTGCTGACGCTCCTCCAGGACGCGGGCTTCCGCGAGGCCGTGGCCACCCAGCGGTTCCGGCGCCGGGTGCTGCGGATGAAGGAGCCCTTCTTCGTGGTCGCGGGCTACGGCCGGTCCGGGCAGGCGGTGGTGGCGCAGCTCGACGAGGCCGGGCGGCGGGTCGTCGTGGTGGAGACCGACCGGGACTCCGCCGACAAGCTCGCCTGCGACCAGCTGCAGAACGACGTGCCGGTCCTGGACGCCGACGCCTCCCTGCCCGGGGTGATGGGTCTGGCCGGTCTCGGCCTGCCGACCTGCGAGGGCGTCATCGCACTCACCGACGACGACACGGTCAACCTCGCCGTCGTCATGACCGTGGACCTGCTGCGGCCCGGGCTGCCCGTCCTCGCCCGCTGCCACTCGCGCAGCTACGAGGAGCGGATGCACGACTTCTCGGCCGCGGCCGTGATCAACCCGAGCGACCGTTTCGGTGGCTACCTGGTGCTGGCGATCCAGCGGCCCGCGACCTTCCGCCTGGTCGCCTGGCTGATGAGCCCCGCCGGAGCGCTGCTGCAGGAGCCGCAGGAGCGCACGCGGCAGGGACGTTGGGTCGTGGCCGCCGAGGGGGCCTTCCGCGACGAGATCGCCCACGACCTGCGCCGGGCCGGGGAGGAGGTCGAGATCGTGGACCCGCGCGACGGCTACCACGACCTGGCCGGGGCGCGAGGCCTGGTCGCCGGCTCGGAGTCGGACACCCTCAACCTGGCCATCGCCGAGCACGCCCGCATCGTCGACCCGGAGATCTACGTCTGCGTCCGGCAGCACGCCACCTCCCGGCGGGTTCTCGTGGAGGCGCTCGACGTCGACAGCGTCTTCGTCCCCAGCGAGCTCGTGGCGGCGGAGGTGCTCGCCCGCGTGGTGACGCCGACCTTCTGGAGCTGCATGGAGCACCTGATGACGCGGCCGGAGGAGGAGTCCGAGGCGGTCCTCGCGCGGCTCGTCCAAGCCTGCGGTCGGCGGGCACCGCACCGCGAGCTGGTGGTCGTCGACCATCGGGAGGCTCCCGCCCTGACGCGGTGGCTGCGGCGGGGTCAGCCTTTCGCCATACGCGACCTGCTGCGCGACCCCGAGGACCGCGACGCCCGGCTGGGTGCGGTGGTGCTGGTCGTCGAGCGCGACGGCCACCAGCACCTGCTGCCGGACACCGACTTCCAGCTCGAGGTGGGCGACCGGGTCCTGCTCGCCGGGCGGGCCCACGCGCTGGACGGGCTCACCCCGACGCTGCTGCAGGAGACCGCGGTGGAGTATGCCGCGACCGGGCGCGAGGTCCCTGGCACCTGGGTGGGCCGCCTGCTCGCCCGCCGCTGAACGGCCCTCCGCCGCCGACCGTCGCCGGCGGCGGAGAGGGGCCCGGTGCGCTGCGGTCAGAGCGCCTTGAGGATGTCGTCCACCCGCTCCTTGGCGTCGCCGAAGAGCATCGAGGTGTTGTCCTTGAAGAACAGCGGGTTCTGGACGCCGGCATACCCGGTGCTCATCGACCGCTTGAAGACCACGACCTGGTCGGCCTTCCAGACCTCGAGGACCGGCATCCCCGCGACGGGGGAGTGCGGGTCCTCCAGGGCGGAGGGGTTGACGGTGTCGTTGGCGCCGATGACGAGCACCACGTCGGTGCCGGCGAGGTCGTCGTTGATCTCGTCCATCTCCAGGACGATGTCGTAGGGCACCTTCGCCTCGGCGAGCAGGACGTTCATGTGACCGGGAAGCCGGCCGGCGACCGGGTGGATGGCGAACCGCACGTCGATGCCCTGGTCGCGCAGCCGGCGCGCCAGGTCGGCGACGGGATACTGCGCCTGCGCCACGGCCATGCCGTAGCCCGGCGTGATGACCACGGTCCTGGCCTCGCGCAGCAGCCGCGCGGTCTCCTCGGCGGTGATCTCGTGGTGCTCGCCCTCGATGGCGGCGCCACCCGTCACCGCGCCGTCCGAGCCGAAACCGCCGGCGATGACCGACAGGAAGGACCGGTTCATGGCCCTGCACATGACGTAGGACAGGTAGGCACCGGAGGAACCGACGAGCGCGCCGGTGACGATGAGCAGGTCGTTGGAGAGCATGAAGCCGGCCGCGGCGGCCGCCCACCCCGAGTAGGAGTTGAGCATCGACACCACGACGGGCATGTCGCCGCCGCCGATGGACGCGACCAGGTGCCAGCCGAGGGCCAGGGCGACCACGGTCATCAGCACCAGCAGCCAGGTGGCCGGGGCGATGACGAACCACACCGTGAGCAGGGCGAAGACGACGAGCGCGCCGAGGTTGAGCGCGTTGTGCCCGGGCAGCGTCAGCGGCGCCGACTTCATCTTGGCCGAGAGCTTGAGGTAGGCCACGATCGAGCCGGTGAAGGTCACCGCGCCGATGAAGACGCCGACGAAGATCTCCGCCAGGTGGATGCCCTCGGTCGTGGCGTCCATGCCGTGGGTGCCCATCAGCCACGAGCCGTAGCCGACGAGCACCGCGGCCAGGCCGACGAAGGAGTGCAGCAGCGCGATCAGCTCGGGCATGCCGGTCATCTCGACCTTGCGGGCCCGGCTCGTGCCGATGGCGGCGCCGATGAGCATGGCGACGAGGACGACGGCCACGGCACCGAGGACGTGACCGCTGTGGGACAGGGCGAACCACACGGTCGCGAGGAGCGCCAGGCCCATGCCGGAGACGCCGTAGAGGTTGCCCATCTTGGCGGACTCGTGCTTGGCCAGGCCGGCCAGCGCGAGGATGAACAGGATGGCCGAGATCGTGTAGCTGGCCAGCAGCAGGGTGGTGGGCACGGTCAGTCCTTCCGGAACATCGTCAGCATGCGCTGGGTCACGGTGAAGCCACCGGCGATGTTGATGCTGGCGAGGAGTATGGCGAGAAAGGCGAGGACCGCGACGAGCACGTTGCCGCCCGCCACGCCGGCCTGGAGGATCGCGCCGACGACGATGATCCCGGAGACGGCGTTGGTCACCGACATCAGCGGCGTGTGCAGCGCGTGGTGCACGTTGCCGATGACGTAGTAGCCGATGATGCAGGCGAGCGCGAAGACCGTGAGGTGGCCCAGGAAGGCCGACGGCATACCGAGGCTGAGCACGAGGAGCAGCAGCGCGGCCACGGCGATCAGACCGAGTCGGCGGGCTGGGCTCGGTGGCGCCTTGGGCGCGGGGGGCGGGGCGCTGACCGCGGTGGCGCCGGCCGCGGCCGGCGGGGGTGCCGCCGACACCGTCACCGGCGGTGGCGGCCACATGACCTGCCCGCGCTGGACGATCGTCATGCCGCGCACCACCTCGTCGTCCATGTCCAGGACGTACTGCCCGTCCTTGCCCGGCGTGATCAGCTTGAGCAGGTTGACGAGGTTGGTGGCGTAGAGGCGGGAGGCGACCAGCGGCATCCGGTTGGGCAGGTTGGAGTGGCCGAGGATGCGCACGCCCTCCGGGGTGATGATCCGCTCGTCGGCGACCGAGCCCTCGACGTTGCCGCCGGACGCGGCCGCCATGTCGACGATCACCGACCCGCGCTGCATGCCCGCGACCATCTCGGCGGTGATCAGCCGCGGCGCCGGGCGGCCCGGGATCAGGGCGGTCGTGATGATGATGTCCATGTCGGGGACGGTCTTGGCGTAGAGCCGCGCGGCCGCCTCGTCGAAGGCCTGGGAGGTCTCGCGCGCGTAGCCGTCGGTGCTGCGCTGCATCTCGACGTCAACCGGCAGGAAGGTCGCGCCCATCGACTCGACCTGCTCGGCCACCTCGGCGCGGGCGTCGGTGGCGTAGACGATGGCGCCCAGGGCGTTGGCCGCGCCGATGGCCGCGAGCCCGGCCACGCCGGCGCCCACCACGAGCACCTTGGCCGGGGCGACCTTGCCGGCCGCGGTCACCTGGCCGGTGAAGAAGGAGTCGAACTCCTCCGCGGCCTCGATCACCGCGCGGTAGCCCGAGATGTTGGACATGGAGGAGAGCACGTCCAGGCTCTGGGCGCGGGAGATGCGGGGCACCGAGTCGGTGGCCAGGACCGTGATGTCCCGCCGGGAGTACATCTCGATCAGCTCAGGGTGGCGGCCCGCGCCGACCAGGGAGATGACCAGCGCGCCGTCGCGCAGCCGGTCGACGTCCTCCTGGCGGGGGGCGTGGATGCCCATGACCACGTCGGCGGCACAGGCCTGGTCCCGGTCCCCGATGCCGGCACCCGCAGCGACGTAGTCGTCGTCGTGGAAGCCTGCCTGCAGACCGGCCCCGCTCTCGACGATCACGTCGTAGCCGAGACCGCGCAGCTGCTCGACGTGCTTGGGGGTCGTCGCGACACGGGTCTCGCCCGGTCGCGTCTCGCGGGGTACACCGATCAGCATGCGCAGCACCTCAGGTCCGGTGATGTCGGGCCGGCGGGCTCCGCTGCCCGGCATCTGCTGGCCGTGACCGTGCGGTCACGAGCCCCCCCAGCGTAGGACCGCGCCGGTCCGGACGCGCGAGCACCCCCGGCGGAGCGGGAGGAGCCCTGGGAGGCAACGGAGTCGGAGGGATGCCCGAGCCAGGGTGCGGGTGGACCTCGCGGTGGTGGCACCTGGGCGGGGCGGGCCGCTCCTGGCCGGACATGGCGGTGGCCCCCGACGTGATCGTCGGGGGCCACGGGAGGTGGAGACAGGAGTCGAACCTGTGTAGACGGCTCTGCAGGCCGCTGCCTAACCACTCGGCCACTCCACCGGGCGACGTGACTACTCTGACTGGAGAGCACGCGTCCGGGCTAGACCCTTGCGGTCGATTGGCCCGCTTAGGCGCAACGAGATGACTGCGAGTCAGGCGATCGGGCAACCAGCAGTGCTGGGGGTCAGGGAACGGGCGCATAGCGTGGCGCGGACCTGATCACCGCGCGCCAGGACGAGGCGGCGGCGACCCGTGGCGGCCGTCCTGGAGCCGGTGGACCTCGAGCTCGCCCAGGACCCGCGGGCGGTCGGGGAGCGCGGGCTGACGCCGGCCGCACCGAGGAGCGCATCGAGTGGGTGGGGGTGCGGCACGAGGAGGTCGCGGCCTTCGCCGCCGGCGCGCAGTCCCAGCTCAGCGGCCGCATCGGGGTCTGCATGGGCACCGTCGGCCCGGGGGCGATCCACCTGCTCGACGGGTTGCTCGACGGGTTGTACGACGCGAAGAAGTCCCACGCGCCAGTCCTGGCGATCATCGGCCAGGTGCCCCGGGAGGAGATCGGCTCGGACTTCTTCCAGGAGGTCGACAACGACGCGTTGTTCCGCGACGTCGCGGTCTACAACCGCACCATCACCTCGCCCACGCAGATGCCCCAGCTCCTCGAGCAGGCGGTCGATGCGGCCTACGCCCACCAGGGCGTCGCCGTCATCACCCTGCCCGGCGACCTCGGCGACCAGGAGCTGCCCAAGGGCACCGCGCCCGCCCACATCGCCCCCGCCGGGCGACTGACCTGCGCCGCCGACCACCAGGTCGCCGAGGCCGCCGAGGCGTTGCGCGACGGCAAGGTCACCTTGCTGGTCGGCCGCGGGGCCCGCCACGCCCGCGACGAGGTGCTGCAGCTCGCCGAGGCCCTCCAGGCCCCGATGGTCCTCACCCTCAAGGGCAAGGAAGGGCTCGAGCACGACAACCCCTACCAGGTCGGCCAGTCCGGGCGCTGCTGCCCCGGCTCGTCGCCCGCACCGACCCCGGCCACCTGCAGGCCGCGCGCTCGGCATACGACTCCTGGGTGGAGCGTCGGCGCGCCCTCGTCGACCCGCAGCACGACGAGAAGCTGCTCGGCAGGATCCGCGCGGTCTTCGACAACCCCGACGACCGGATCCGCCCCGAGGCCCTCGCGCACGCCCTGGACCGACATGCGGCTCCGGACGCGATCTTCACCAGCGACACGGGTATGTCGACGGCCTGGCTCGCCCGCTTCATCACGATGAGCGGGACGCGGCAGCTGCTCGGGTCCTACACCCTCGGCTCGATGGCCAACGCCATGCCGCAGGCCCTGGGCGCCCAGGCCCTCGACCGCACCCACCGGGTGATCGCCTGCTGCGGCGACGGCGGCCTGATGATGCTCATGGGTGGCCTGCGCACCGCGGTGACCTATCGGCTGCCGGCGACCTTCGTGGTGTTCGACAACGGGCGGCTCGGGATGGTCAAGCTCGAGCAGGAGCAAGGCGGGCTGCCGGAGTTCGGCACCGTGCTGGACAACCCCGACCTGGCCGCCGTCGCCTCGGCCATGGGGCTGCACGCCCGCCGCGTCGAGGACCCTGCGCAGCTCGACGAGGCCGCCGCCTGGGCGCTGTCGCTGTCCGAGCCGGTGCTGCTCGACGTGGTCACCAACCCCGACGAGGTCGCCGTCCCGCCCAAGCCCACCGTCTCCCAGGGCTGGGGCTTCGCGATCGCCAAGACCAAGGAGGCCTTCGAGTCCGCCCGAGCCGCAGGCTCGCCGACCCGGGTCCGCCGGGCTCCCGACCACGTCGGGAGCCCGGCGGACCGGCCGGTCAGCCCGCGTCGAGGGCGGCCGCGGGGGCCGTCCGCTCGCGACGCTCGACCGCCGCGATGGCCACGCGGTAGGCCGCCAGCCCGAGAACCGCCACGGCGGCCAGCACGAGCATGATGTTGGCGAACGACGCCGCCGTGTCGCCCGGCGCGGTGGTGAGCGCGTCGAGGACATGCGGCTTGGCGTCGATCAGCTTGGCGGTGTAGGCGATCCCGACCGGCACGGCGATGTTGATGGTCAGGTTGTAGAACCCCACCGCGAGGCCGGAGCGTTCCGCGGGGATGCCCTTGACGGCCGTGTCGAGCAGCGGGGCGTACATCAGGGCGAAGGCCGACGAGAAGACCACCATGGACAGCACCAGCGGGACGACGGACCCCGTCATCAGGATCGCCGGCAGGGCCAGGGCGAGCGCGACGAGAGCGATGGCGATGGTGATCGCGGCCCGGGACGACAGGTGCCGGGCGATGCGACCGCTGGCCGCGCCGACCAGCGCCGCGGCGACGTAGCCCGGTACCAGCAGGAGCGAGATGTCGCTCAGCTCGAAGCCGTGCACCCCCGAGACGAGGAAGGGGAACATGAAGCCGTAGCCGAGCTGCACCGAGTACGTCAGGAAGACCA
The DNA here is from genome assembly GCF_022568795.1 of Arsenicicoccus dermatophilus. Taxonomy (NCBI): domain Bacteria; kingdom Bacillati; phylum Actinomycetota; class Actinomycetes; order Micrococcales; family Intrasporangiaceae; genus Arsenicicoccus; species Arsenicicoccus dermatophilus. Next base: position 240,066 of record NZ_JAKZHU010000002.1, read on the forward strand.
CCACGAGCATCCCCGTGTAGCGACGGTTGACGAAGAACGCGGGGGTGATGAGGGCGCCGGGACGGGTCCGGATGTGCCAGGCGAAGGCCGCGATCCCGAGGACCACGGGGATCAGCCACACGACCGCGAAGGCCTGCATGAACATCATCAGGCCGGTCGCGAACACGGCGACGAGGAGCAGGCCCACCACGTCGAGGTGGGTGCGGGTGTGCTCCTCGGCGGGGATCGTGCGCAGGACGGCGGGGACGGCTAGCAGCGACAGCAACGGCACGAGGAAGAGCCCGGTCCAGCCCAGGTAGTCGCTCATGAAGCCGCCACCGAGGGTGCCGAAGAGCAGGGAGAGCTGGAAGCAGCTGGTGGAGTAGCCGAGGTAGGTCTTCTGGTCCGCGGCCGAGAGGTGCTTGGTGACGTAGATGACGTACAGGGTCTCGGCGGCGGCCAGGCCCGCCGTCTGGACGATGCGGCCGGTGAGGACCAGCGGGAACGACCGCTGACCCGCGAAGCCCAGCAGCGATCCGACGCAGATCATCACGATGGCCGCGACGAGCAGCCGGCGGATGTCCACGGAGTCGGCGAGGGTGGCGTAGACCACGGCTCCGATGCCGATCAGGATGCCGGCGAACGTCGCCTGCAGGCTCACGGTGGCCACGGACAAGCCCAGGTCGTCGGCCATGGGCTTGGAGATGAACTTGAAGCCGTTGTCGATGACCAGGGAGAAGACGAACAGCGCGAGCAGCACGGGCACGGCGCGCCGGGGATCCGCGGCCCGCGAGGTGGCCGCGGACGCCGAGGCGGAGACGGAGGTCGACATACCGCTGCCCTCAGGCCATCTCGAGGGCGATGTCGATCATCGCGGTGAAGGCCGTCTGCCGCTGCTCCGGCGTCGCCGCCTGGCCGCGCGTGATGTGGTCGCTGACGGTCAGGATGGCGAGGGCGTCGACGCCGGCGGCGGCCGCGGTGGCGAACAGCGCAGCGGCCTCCATCTCGACCCCGAGGACACCCATGGCCGCCCAGCGGGGGAGCGCCGTCTCGTCGGCGTCGTAGAACACGTCGCTGGACAGCACATTGCCCACGTGCACGGGTCGGCCCTGCCGGTCCGCGATCTGCTTGGCCTTGTCGAGGAGGCGGTATGACGAGAGCGGCGCGTAGGTCCCGGGCAGTCGGAACTGATGGAGGAAGGCCGAGTCGGTGGACGCCCCCTGGGCGAGGATCACGTCGAAGAGGTCGATGTCCTCCGACAGCGTGCCGCAGCTCCCCACCCGGATCAGCTCGCGCACGCCGAAGGAGTGGATCAGCTCGTGGGAGTAGAGGCCCATGGAGGGCATGCCCATGCCGGTCCCCATGACCGACAGCGGGCGACCCCGGTAGGTGCCGGTGTAGCCGAGCATCCCCCGGACCTCGTTGAAGCAGACCGCGTCGTCGAGGAAGGTCTCGGCGATGAACCTGGCGCGAAGCGGGTCTCCGGGCAGCAGGATGGTCTCGGCGATGTCGGCGAGGGGCTTGATGTGCGGGGTCGCCGCGGGTGTCTGGACGGACATGTCACTTCCTTGTGCGGGGTGGTGCGAGGTGGTGGTAGGGGCCCGCCCTCCCGGGACGGGAGGGCGGGGTGCAGGTCCGACGGGGGTCGGACCTGCACGATCAGAGGCCCAGCAGGGCGGTGAGCTCGGCGCCCAGCCGCTCGAGGCGGTCGGTGGCCTCGCGGCGCGGCACCCGGTCGCCGTCCATGGGGACGACGACCTCGAGGTAGCACTTGAGCTTGGGCTCGGTGCCTGACGGCCGGACGATCACCCGGTCGTCCGCGGCGGTGCGCAGGAGCAGGCCCTCGGTCGGCGGCAGGCCGGTGTGCCCCTCGGACAGGTCCACCCGCTCGACGACGGGAGACCCGAGGAGATGCGCAGGGGGCTGTCGGCGCAGGCGTGCCACCGCCTCGGTCATGAGGCCGAGCTCGGCGACCCGGAAGGCCAGCTGGGACGTGGCGTGCAGACCGTGCCGTCGGGCGAGGTCGTCGAGCTGGTGGGGGACGGTGCGGCCCGCGGCCAGCAGGTCCTCGACCAGGGTGACGGCGCGCACCGCGGCAGAGATCCCGTCCTTGTCGTGGACGGCGCAGGGATCGGTGCAGTAGCCGATGGCCTCCTCGTAGCCGAAGCGGATGCCCGGGGTGCGCGCGATCCACTTGAAACCGGTGAGGGTGGCCCGGTGCTCCAGGCCGTGCTCGGCGGCGATCCGGCTCAGCAGCCGGCTGGACACGATCGAGCAGGCCAGCACGTCGCCGTCACGGGCGTCGTCGCGGGCTGCCTGCTCACCGAGCAGCGCGCCGATCTCGTCGCCGGTGAGCTGCCGCCAGGTGCCGTCGGGCATCGGCACGGCCAGGGAGCAGCGGTCGGCGTCCGGGTCGAGGGCGACGACGACGTCGGCGTCGATCTCGCGGGCGGCGGCCAGCGCGAGGTCGAGGGCGCCGGGCTCCTCGGGGTTGGGGAAGTCCACGGTCGGGAAGTCCGGGTCGGGATCGGCCTGGGCCGCCACGACGTGCACGTCGGCCAGGCCGGCGCGGCGCAGCACCTCGACGGCGGTGGCTCCTCCGACACCGTGCAGGGGGGTGAGGACGACCCGGACGGGGCTGGGGCCGCGCGCCCCCCGCAGCGAGGCGGCCCGGGTGACGTAGGCCTCGAGCACGTCGTCCTCGACGGGAAGGACGCCCTCGGTCGAGCGGGCGATGTCGCAGGCGGGTGGGGCCGCCGCGATGCAGGCGGCGATGTCGGCGTCGGCGGGCGGCACGATCTGCACGCCGCGACCGTCCTCGTCGGTGGCCCGGCCTCCGAGGTAGACCTTGTAGCCGTTGTCCCCGGCGGGATTGTGCGAGGCGGTGACCATGACGCCCGCGTCGCACCCGAGGGCCCGCACGGCGTAGGCCGTCACGGGGGTGGGCAGGCGTCGGGGGAGGGTGAGGACAGCGATGCCCTGGGCCGCCAGGGTCTGCACGGTCGCGTCCATGAAGGCGTCGGAGCCGTGGCGGGCGTCGCAGCCCACGACCACCCTGGGGCGTCCGCCGACCGTGTCGAGCAGGTAGCGCCCGAGGCCGTGGCTCGCACGGGTGACGACGGCGACGTTCATGCGGGACTCCCCGGCCCCGACGCGGCCGCGCAGGCCGGCGGTGCCGAAGGTCAGCGGCCCCTCGAAGCGGGTGGCCAGGTCGGCCGCGGCGAGCTCCTCGCCCTGGGCGGCCCTCTCGACCAGCTCGAGCAGCTCGGCGCGGGTCACGGGGTCCGGGTCCTGGGCGGCCCAGCTGCGGGCGCGCTCGACCACGGCGTTCATCGGGTCTCCTCCTGCAGGACGGCTGCGGAGGCGGACAGGCCGAGCCGGGTGGCGCCGGCCTCGATCATGGCGCGGGCGTCGGCGGCGGTGCGGATGCCACCGGACGCCTTGACCCCGAGCCGGCCCCCGACGGTGGCAGCCATCAGGGCCACTGCCTCGACGGTGGCTCCCCCGGCGGGGTGGAAGCCGGTCGAGGTCTTGACGAAGTCGGCACCGGCGCGCTCCGCGGCCTGGCAGGCCGCGACGATCTCGTCGTCGGCCAGGGCGGCGGACTCGATGATGACCTTGAGCACGACGGGCGCGGGGCAGGCATCGCGCACCGCCCGGATCTCGGCGGCGACAGCCGCCACGTCACCGTCCCGCAGGGCCCCGAGGTCGATGACCATGTCGACCTCGTGGGCGCCCCGCCGCACGGCCTCGGCGGCCTCGGCCGCCTTGACCTGTGCGGTGTGCGCCCCCGAGGGGAAGCCGCACACGGTGGCGACGCGGAGCGAGGCCGGGACCTCGACGGGGAGGAGGCTCGGGGACACGCACACCGACCAGACCCCGAGCTGCTCCGCCTCGGCCACGAGCCGGCGCACGTCGGCGGCCGTGGCGTCGGGTGCGAGGAGGGTGTGATCGATGAGGGGTGCGATGTCCTGGGCTCGCATAAGACCTCCTTGTGAGCTGCTGAACATTTGTGCCGCCAGATCAGAACGAACGATCAGACGCTAGCAAGGCGAGAACGAAAGTCGACATCCGGGGGCACCTTTGTGCCGAGCCGCGGGATAAGGTCGTGCGCGGACGAGAGGGATGACCATGGAGAGTCGGCTCGAGCAGGCCATCGACGCGGCCAAGCTCTACTACGGTCGTGGGGTCTCCCAGGAGGACGTCGCTCGCACCCTCGGCGTCTCCCGCCCCACGGTGTCCAAGCTCATCCAGCTCGCCAAGGAGCGCGGGTTCGTCACCGTCGCCATCCACGACCCGAGGGAGGCGACCTCGAAGCTCGGTGTCGAGCTCTCCCGCCGCTACGGGCTCGAGGCCGTGCGCCTCGCCGTCGGAAGGAACGACCCCGCAGCGCCGTACGACCAGGTCGGGGGCGTGGGCGCGGCGCTCCTGGAGGAGCTGGTCCAGGACCGTGACCGGATCGGTGTCGCCTGGGGCGGCCACGTCCACGCGACGGCGCGCTACCTGCGCCCCGGGTCGCGGGAGGGCGTCGAGGTCGTGGCCCTCGAGGGGGGTCGCCCCGACGCGTCGCTCTCGGCCGGCGAGCACGAGACCATCACCCTGCTGTGCGACGCGTTCAACGCCCACCCGTGGGTGCTCCACCTCCCCGCGCGGTTCGACAACCCCGCGATCGTGCGCCTCGTCCACGAGGAGCGCGTCATCCGTCAGGTGCTCGACCTCGGCTCGGCGGTCGACACCGCGGTGTTCACCGTGGAGGCCGTGGACCCCGCCCACCTGGGCCAGGTCTCCGGCAGCCTGACCGCGCGCGAGCTCGCCGAGGTGCGCGACCGGGCCGTGGCCCGGGTGTGCTCGCGGTATGTCGACGAGGCAGGCAAGGCCGTCTCGCCCACCCTGGAGGCGCGCACCATCGCCGTGGGGCTGGACGACCTGCGCGCCAAGCGCCGCCGGATCTGCATCGGCGGTGGCCGGGAGCGGTCTCGTGCCCTCCAGGTCGCCCTCGCCGCAGGCTTTGTCACGCATCTGGTGACCGACGTCGCCGCGGCCGAGGGGATCCTCGCGCACGAGGACCGCTCCGTGTCCTTCGATCGCTCTCGTCGGGGGCGGTGAGCCTCTCTCCGCTCATGTGCCCGGGCCCCGCCGAGGCCGGGTCTGTCGGTCCGCGTGGCTAGGGTGGTGCCCGAACGGCGGAGGAGGCCCGAGGATGGCGCGACTGGTGCAGCTGGCCAGGGTGGACGAGCTGTCCGCGGCCCAGCTGAGGGGGTTGTGCGACTCGGGCGCCGTGACCCGGGGACTGGGTTACACCGCTCGCGACATGGTGACCGAGCTCGTGGTCTCGGGCGACGGGCGCCGGGTGGACGGCCTGGTCCGCGGGTCGGGGCGCAATCACTACACCACCTGGGCGGAGCTGCGCGACGAGCCGCGTCGCCCAGGTCACTCGCGCTGGTCCTCCTCGTGCTCGTGCCCGGTGGAGGTGGACTGCAAGCACGTCGTGGCCCTGGTCCTCTCGGCGGCCCAGCTGCGCAGCGAGGAGCGCGTCGAGGCCGAGGACCTGGCTGATCGGGGACCGTGGCGTCCCGGTCCGACCACGGTCACCAGCTGGCGATCCGTCGTCGCCTCGCTCGCGGGTGACGACGGGACCCCTGCCGCGCTCCAGCTCCACCTCACGCCGCCGCCGCGCCGGGCACCGAACCTCGGTCCCGGTGTCACCCTGACGCCGCTCGTGCAGGGCGGGCGGGGGTGGATCAAGACGGGGATCAGCTGGGGTGGCATCGACCCGGGCAGCTACTACGGCACCGTGCGCGCCGAGGTCGACCCCCTGCACCTGCAGACCCTGGAGGAGATGGCCCGCGCGGTGCGGGCCCGCCGAGCGGTCTATGCCTCGGGGGCGATCGACCGGGTTGCCCTGGCCGACATGGGGCCGCCGGCCGTGCCGCTGCTGCGCGCCGCCCGCCGGGCGGGGGTCGCGCTGATCGACGCCCGGGGACGGGCGGTGCACGTCCCCGACGAGCCCGCGTCCTTCGAGATCGCCCTGGAGACGGCCGAGGACGGCGCGGTGACCCTGCGTCCGGTCCTCGCGGTCCCCGATGCCATCCCCCTGTCGCAGACCCTGCCGGTCGGGGTGCCCGCGATCGCCCTGGTTCACGAGCGCCCCGACGGGCTGAGCATCATCGAGCTCGACCCCCCGCTCACCCAGGACCACGAGCGGCTGCTCGCCGAGGGGCCGATCGAGGTTCCGGCGGACGAGTGGCCGTCCTTCGTGCTTGAGCAGCTGCCGGCCCTGCGGCGGCGGGTGCGGGTGCGGGTCGCGCAGGACCTGGAGACCACCGCCAGCCCCCGGCCACGACTGCTGGTCCAGGTGACCCCACGACCCGGGCACCTCGCGGAGGTGGAGCTGCGCTGGCGGTATGCCGTGGGCGGGCGTGGTCTCGACCTGGGGCCGGTCGTCCCGCTCCCCGGCGTCCGGGAGACCGGCGGGCGGGCCCGCGACCACGCCGCCGAGCGGGCCGTCCTCGACGAGGTGGCCCCGTTGCTGGAGCCGGTGCTGGCCCCCGCCGCCAGACCCGGTGTCCCCTGGACGTCCGCCACCACGCTGCTCCTCGAGCCCGCGGCGTCGATCGCGCTCTCCGCGGTGCTGCCCGACCTGCGCGAGCACGCCGACGTGGTCGTCGAGGAGGTGCTGCCGCTGCCTGCCTACGTCCGGGCCACCGGCGAGGCCGTGGTCACCCTCGGGGTGGACGAGGCCGCCCCCGGGAGCACCGACGCCACCGCGCCGGGGGCGGCCGACGACGTGGGCGACGGCGGGGTCGACCGCAGCGGCGACGGTGCTGCCGGCGCGCCCGAGGGCCCTGCGGGCGGGCGGGGCGCGCCGGCCCGCGCCCGGTCCACCGACTGGTTCGACCTGGACATCTCGGTCTCCGTCGACGGCGAGGACGTGCCTCTCGCCGACCTCATCCTGGCGCTGACCACCGGCCAGGAGCTGCTCATCCTGCCGTCCGGGCGGTGGCTGCCGCTGGCCGAGGACGAGCGGCTGGCGACGCTCGCCCGGGTGCTGGCCGAGGCGCGCTCCCTGCAGGACGGCGACGACGGATCGCTGCAGGTCACGGCCTTTCACGCCGGGCTGTGGGACGAGCTGGTCGAGCTCGGCGTCGTCCAGCACCAGAGCGAGCGGTGGCGGCGCACCGTGGACGCGCTGCGCGGCCTGCAGCCCGGCGAGCGGCCCGTCCCGCAAGGGCTGCGGGCCACCCTGCGGCCCTACCAGCAGGAGGGCTTCCAGTGGCTCTCCCTGCTGTGGGAGGCCCGGCTCGGCGGAATCCTCGCCGACGACATGGGATTGGGCAAGACGCTCCAGACCCTCGCCGCGGTGCTGCGGGCCAAGGAGACCGGCGACCTCGCCGATCCCCTGCTCATCGTCGCCCCCACCAGCGTCGTCGGCGCCTGGGCGCGCGAGGCCGAGCGGTGGACCCCTGACCTGCGGGTCGTCACCCTCGACCGCACCCTGCGCAAGGCGGGCACCACGCTGGACCGGGCCGTGGGCGATGCGGACGTCGTGGTGTCGTCATACGCCTTGGTCCGCCTGGACGAGGAGGCCTATCTGTCCCGGCGGTGGGGCGGGCTGGTCCTGGACGAGGCGCAGTTCGTCAAGAACCACCAGGCCAAGACCTATCAGGTGGTGCGCCGCCTCGACGCGGGCATGAAGCTCGCCGTCACCGGCACGCCGCTGGAGAACTCCTTGATGGACCTGTGGTCGCTGCTGTCGGTGGTGGCGCCGGGCCTCTACGCGCACCCGCGCGAGTTCCGCGACAGCTATGTCAAGCCCATCGAGGCGGGCGAGGGGGACGAGCTCCTCGCCACCCTGCGGCGACGGATCCGCCCGCTGATGATGCGCCGCACCAAGGAGCAGGTCGCCGACGACCTCCCGCCGAAGATCGAGCAGGTCGTCGCGGTGCCCATGCACCCCCGGCACCGCGCGGTCTACGACCGGCACCTGCAGCGCGAGCGGCAGCGGCTGCTCGGGCTGATCGAGGACGACTTCGGGCGCAACCGGGTGGCGATCCTGCGGGCCCTCACCGTGATGCGCCAGCTGTCCCTGCACCCCGGCCTCGTCGACGCCGAGCACCTCGGCGCCGGCGACGACGCCAAGACCGACCTGCTCGTCGAGCACCTGCGCGAGCTTGCCGCCGAGGGCCACCGGGCCCTGGTCTTCAGCCAGTTCACGGGCTACCTGCGGCTGGTGCGGGAGCGGCTCGGCCGGGAGGGCATCGACTGCTCCTACCTCGACGGGCGCACCCGCAAGCGGGGTGAGCGCATCGCGGAGTTCCGCGAGGGGACGCAGACGGCCTTCCTCATCTCGTTGAAGGCCGGTGGCTTCGGGCTGACGCTGACCGAGGCCGACTACGTGTACGTGCTCGACCCCTGGTGGAACCCCGCCGCCGAGGCCCAGGCCATCGACCGCACCCACCGCATCGGGCAGGACCGGCCGGTCAACGTCTACCGCCTCGTCTCCGAGGACACCATCGAGGACAAGGTGGTCGCGCTGCAGCAGCGCAAGCGCGAGCTCTTCGCCCGGGTCGTCGACGACGGGGACGCGCTGTCCGGGGCGATCACCGCCGCGGACATTCGCGGCCTCCTGGGCTAGCTGCGACGCCCAGGCGCCTTGGTCGAGCCGCTCCTGAGTGCCCTCACCCGTCGATGGTCGGGCGTTCAGCGGCCACGGTTGCGGGGGGTGATGGCGGGCCAGGCGCGCGTTCCCTCGTCGGGAGCTGCCCGTGAGTCTGGCCCCGAGTTCCCGCGGGTCTTCCTGTGCGACGTCTCCGGTCGGCACGGCTGGAGCGGCCCGGCGGTGGCCGGATCCGCGCGCATCCCGGCGACGGGGGTCGAGCGGACCCGGCCGCGGACGACCCCGCCCCGGGACCGAGCTGGTCGGGCCGGGACGGGGTCGTCGAGGTGTGCCGGGGTGCTGCCGCCGGGCGGCTCAGCCGCGCTGGTCCCGGGGGATCCAGTGCTGGTCGACCGGGCCGGTGTAGATCTGGCGCGGCCGGTAGATCCGACCCTTGGGGTCGTCGTGGATCTCCTTCCAGTTCGCGATCCAGCCGGGCATGCGGCCGATCGCGAACATCACCGTGAACATGTTCAGCGGGATGCCCATGGCGCGCAGGATGATGCCGCTGTAGAAGTCGACGTTGGGGTAGAGCTTGCGCTCCACGAAGTAGTCGTCGGCCAGGGCGACCTCGGCGAGCTCACCGGCGATGTCGAGCAGCGGGTCCTGGATGTTCAGCTCGGTCAGCATGTCGTCCGCGGCCTTGCGCAGGATCTTGGAGCGCGGGTCGAAGTTGCGGTAGACGCGGTGCCCGAAGCCCATGAGCTTCACGCCGTCTTCCTTGTTCTTGACCTTCCGCATGAACTCCTCGACCGACGTGCCCCCGTCGCGGATCTGCTCCAGCATCTCGATGACCGCGACGTTGGCCCCGCCGTGCAGCGGACCCCAGAGCGCACAGACACCCGCCGAGCAGGACGCGAACATGTTGGCCTGGGAGGAGGCGACCATGCGCACCGTCGAGGTCGAGCAGTTCTGCTCGTGGTCGGCGTGCAGCAGCAGGAAGAGGTTGAGCGCCCGCGACACCGCCGGGGTCGGCTCGTAGTCCTTGTAGGGCTTGGAGAACATCATGTGCAGGAAGTTCTCGGCATACCGCAGGTCGTAGCGCGGGTAGACGATCGGCTCGCCCACGCTGGACTTGTAGGCCGCGGCCGCGATGGTGCGGACCTTGGACATCAGGACCGCGGCGGCCCGCTCGATGGACTCGTCGTCCTTGGTCTCCCACACCTCGGGGTCGTGCGCCGACAGGGTGTTGATCATGGCCGACAGGATCGCCATGGGGTGCGCGTTGGTCGGGTAGCCGTCGAAGTGCTTCTTCATGTTCTCGTCGAGCATGGAGTGCTCGGTGAGGATCGAGGTGAAGCGGTCGCGGTCGGCCTGCGTCGGCAGCGTGCCGAAGATCACCAGCCAGGCGGCCTCGATGAAGCTCGACTTCTCCGCGAGCTCCTCGATCGGGATGCCGCGGTAGCGCAGGATGCCCTGCTCGCCGTCGATGAAGGTGACGGCCGAGGTGCACGAGCCCGTGTTGCCATAGCCCGGGTCGAGCGTGATCAGGCCGCTCTCCGCGCGCAGCTTGGTGATGTCGATGCCGAGCTCGTGCTCGGTCCCCTCGACCACGGGCAGGTCGTAGGACGTGCCGTCGTACTCCAGCCGGGCGGTGTCGCTCATGCTGAACCCCTTCGTTGCGGTGTCGTCTTCGCCCCCACTGTACGAGCCATCGGGGGGTGCTGCCTGCACTCCTTCCGCCCGGTGGACCGGTGGTGGACGGGCTGGTGGAGCCACGCGGGCGGGGACGAGAGGAGGACGACGGACATGACCGAACTCGCACCCGTCCTGTCCCGGCGCACCCGTGAGGCCCTCGCCCGCCGCCACCTCGCGATGGTGCCGTGGCTCGTGACGGTGGGGGCGCGTCCGCTGCTCGATCCGCCCCCGGATGCCTGGGCTCGGTGGGTCTTCGGGGGCCTGATGCCGGCCACCGCGCTGCTGTCGGTGTGGTGCTGGTGGCGTGAGGTGCGCGAGGCCCGGTCCGACGCCCCGGTACGGATCGAGACGCGTCCCCTGGGCGGGATGCTGTGGCTCTGGCTTGCTGCGGGGGTCTACAGCGCTGTGGTGCTCGCCGGCGAAGGTCACCTCCCCGGGCGGATCGTCGACGTGGGCTGCGTCGTGCTGATCCCGCTCGTGGCCTGGGACCAGTGGCGGGCGAGCAGGAGGTATGCCGCGGAGGTCGCGGGCGCCCGTCCTGAGCTGTGACCGATCCCGAGGGGAAGCTCATGTCCGAGCAGGTTTCGTCGTCGTCCATGCCGACCCGGCTGGTGCTCGCCCGCCGCCACCTGGTGATGGTGCCGATCACGGCCCTCCTGGCGGCCAACGCCGCCCACCAGGCCCGGTCGCGGGCCGACCTCTGGTGGTGGGCCACCCTGGCGGTGCTCCTGACAGCCCTCGTCGTGTCGTGGTGGGTGTGGTGGCGCGAGCGCGCCGCGGCCCTGCGGGGCGAGGCTCCTCGGGCTTCCCTGCGCCCCCAGCCGATGCTGCTGGTCGGGCTCGTCATCGCCGGGACCCTCCTGTGGACGCTGGTGCTGTCGTCCGACCAAGGGGCGGTCGGTCTCGTGGGCGGCATCCCCATGCTCGCGGCGGCCTTCGCCCTCGCCTGGGACCAGCACGCAGCCGCTCGGCGGTATGCCGAAGAGCTGGCCTCCCGCGGGTCCCTCACCCGGGCCCCGGATCACCAGGGGTAGGGCTCGTAGTCCTTGAGGAACACGCCGTACAGGTCCTCGCCGCGCTCCCCGCGCACGATCGGGTCGTAGACGCGGGCCGCGCCGTCGACCAGGTCGAGAGGGGCGTGCCAGCCCTCGGCGGCGATGCGGAGCTTCTCGTCGTGCGGGCGCTCGTCGGTGATCCAGCCGGTGTCGACGGCGGTCATCAGGATCTTGTCGACGGCATACATCTCCCCGGCGGAGGTGCGGGTGAGCATGTTGAGCGCGGCCTTGGCCATGTTGGTGTGCGGGTGCCCGGGCCCCTTGTACCGCCGCGCGAACTGCCCCTCCATCGCCGAGACGTTGACGACGTAGGCCCGCCTGGCACCCCGCTGCGCCGCCGCGCGCATCGCCGGTCGCAGCCTGCTGACCAGGATGAACGGCGCCGTCGAGTTGCACAGCTGCACCTCGAGGAGCTCCAGCGGGTCGACCTCGTCGACGGTGTGCTTCCAGGAGTTGGTGCGCTGCAGGTCCGGCAGCAGGCCGCCCGCGTCGACGGCGGTCCCTGCGAGGTGCGCCTCCAGGGAGGCGGAGCCCGCGGTCAGGGCGACCGAGGTCATCTCGGCGGCGGTGCGGGCGGCGACCTCCAGGGCCTCCCGCTCCTCGTCGGTGCCGGGCTCGTCGCTGGCCGGTCCGGGCGCGCCCGGCGCGAGGTGCTGCGCGGCATACCCCCGCAGGGTCCCGGCCAGCGCGACGGGGTGTGCCTCGCTGATCCGCTCGAAGCTGACCAGCCGCGGGGTGCGGGCGGCCCCGGTGAGCGGCTGCGACTCGCCCTCGACCAGGTGGGAGTAGGCGCCGGGGGAGCGGCGCACCGTCTGGGCGGCGTTGTTGATCAGGATGTCGAGAGGGCCGCGGCTCGCGACCTCGTCGGCGAGCGCGACCACCTGGGTGGGATCACGCAGGTCGATGCCGACGATGCTGAGCCGGTCGAGCCACTCCGGGGAGTCGGCCAGCTCGGCGAAGCGGCGGGCCGCGTCCCGCGGGAACCGCGTGGTGATGGTCAGGTCGGCGCCGTCGCGCAGCAGCCGCAGCGCGACGTGCATCCCGATCTTGGCGCGGCCACCGGTCAGCAGCGCGCGACGGCCGCGCAGGTCGGTGTGCTGGTCGCGGCGCTCGTGGCTGGCGGCGGCGCAGCGCGGGCACAGCCAGTGGTAGAACGCGTCGACGGTGGTGTAGCGCTCGTGGCAGATGTAGCACCCGCGCGGGATGTGCAGCTCGCCCGCGACCGCACCCCGCACCGAGCTGACCAGCGCGATCCCCTGGGTCTCGTCGTCGATGCGCATCGGGCTGCCCGTCGCCGTCGACTCCAGGACCCGCTGGTCGGCCTCGACGAGCGGGCGCCGCGCCTCCTGCCGGGCCTGCGCGCGACGTGCCTTGCGGATCCGGTTGCGCATCGTGCCGGTCGCGCGCTTGACGGTCTCGATGTCGGGGTGACCGGCGGGCAGGGTCGGCAGCTGCTCCAGGACGCGCAGCGCCGTGGCCAGGTCAGCGGGGTCGATGCCGGCCGGCTGCTCCTGCGACGGCACCTGCTCGGGGGTCGGGTCGGTCACCGCGAGATCGTATGCCGGACAGCTCACCCTCGGCGCCCGTCCGGACCTCTCCCCCGCCCCGCGCCACGGCGGCGAGGTCACCCGCCAGCCGCGTCAGGAGCTCGCGGCGCTCGACCTCGGCGAGCTCGGCCTTGAGGGCGTCCTGCTTGCGGCGGCGCCGGATCTCCGCGACGGACAGGATCGCCGCCAGGATCACCGGCCAGAGGAAATGCAGCTGGTCGAGCAGCCAGCCCAGCCAGCCGGGCGGGGTCCACGAGGGCAGGTCGACGTCGGGCAGCGGGATCTCCGGCAGGTCCGGCCAGGGGATCTGCGGTAGGTGGATCTGCGGCCAGGGGACGGACGGCAGGTCCGGACGCGGCAGGTGCTCCTCGAACCACCGCAGCAGGGGCTCGACGATCGCCTTGGCGATGGCTCCGAGGCCGAGCAGCGGCAGCACCACCCTGCCGGCGGCGACCAGCACGTCGAGCGCGGCATACCGCCAGGGTGCCTGCCGCCGCCGCTCCAGGCGCAGCGCGGCCGGGCTGCCCGGCTCGGGGTCCAGGTCCACCGACCGACCCGGCACGACCAGCGTGGCCCGCCGGACCCGGCCCAGGCGCGTCAGCCGCACCTCCACCCGGACCCAGTGGGCCGCGTCCTTCGGCGTGAGGTCCACCCGCTCGTCGGAGGTCGTGGCGCTGGCGACCTCGGCGCCGTCGACGCTCAGACGCACCGAGGTGCGCACCCCGGGGCGCACCTCCAGGACGTGGTCGTGCCCGTCGTGGCGCAACGTCCACCTCTGCGGCTCAGCGCCTCTCATGGATCCCCCGGTTCCGTGCGGTCGGGGTCCAGCGTGCCCCTGGCGGGCGGCGGGGCACATCCGACCAAGGTCGGGACCTGGGGATCACCTGGCCAGGAGTCCTCCCGGCATACGCCTCGGGTCGCCGCGCGACGAGCACGCGACGACCCGAGGAGACGGTCGATCAGCAGGACAGGTCGACGACGGCGGCGTTCCCCGCGTCGTCGGTGCCCGGGTCCTTGGTGAGGCGGGTGACCAGGTCGTCGTGGCTCAGGTCCGTGAAGGGCGAGCCGGCGAGCCGCCATACGTCCTCGGCGCCGACGTAGCGCGCCTTGACCTCGAGGCCCTTGGGGGTCTCCTCGGTCATCAGCTCCAGCTCGCCGGTCACGGCGCCGGCCTCGCGGGTCATGACCCCGCCGGGCGGGGTCTCGATCGTGGTGGTCTTCATGCGCAGGTCCCCAGCATGGTGGTGAGCGCCGACTTCTCGGCGCTGGTGACGGACAGGGCGTACTTCTTCTTGACCTCGACCCAGCGGGTGGCGTAGAGGCAGTGGGCGGAAGTGTTGACAGGCTTCCACGCCTCCGGGCCCTTGTCACCCTTCTGCTGGTTGAGGTAGTCCCACGAGCTCACCAGCACGAGCGGGTCGTTCGCGAACTGGGTGCGCCGGGTGCTGGTCCAGGTGTCGGCGCCGGAGCGCCAGGCGTTGGCGAGGGGCACCAGGTGGTCGATGTCGATGTCGGTCGCCGCGTTGAACACCTTGGCGGAGTAGGGGTCGATCCACGAGCCGGCGAGGTTGGTGCAGGCGGCCGACATCGTGACGCCCTTGCCGTCGCGGTAGAGCGCCGCGTTGCGCGAGTTGCAGCGGTCGTTGGGGGCCTTGGGCCAGCCCCAGGTCGACGCGTCCTTCCAGTGGGGGAACTTCTCCCGCGAGTAGCCGGTCATGGGGCTGGCCGCGCGGACCGTGAGCGTGGGCAGGTCGGTGCGGGCCTGGGCCGGGGTCTGCGGCAGGCCACGCTTGAGCTGGAGGGCCGCGGTCGTGGCGGGGACAGCGCCCGTCTCGGCCGCGGTGGCGGCGGGTGCGGTGGCGGGGACGAGCAGGGCGCCGGCCGTGATGACGGCGGCAAGGGTGCGACGCATGGGATCTCCTGCGACTGGTCGGGATGACGACCTGACGCTAGGCAGCGCTCCGCTGGACGCGGCGCGAACAACGCCGGACATTCAGGTGATTCGCAGGGTGGGGCGCGGGGTGACCCTCGGCGGCCCCCGGCGGCGCTCCTCGGGGCCAGGCTGGCCCCGAAAGGTACGTTCTGGGCCCTCTTTGAACGTGCCACGGGGCCAGCCTGGCCCGTGGTGGGCGGTGCGGGGCCGGGTGGGCGGTGCGGGGCCGGGTGGGCGGTGCGGGGCCGGCGGGGGTATGGCGGCGCGGCGGCCGGGTGGGCGGCCGGGTTGGGGGTGCGGGTCAGCGGGTCGGGGCGTGGGCCGCGAGCCAGGGGTCCACCACGGCGTGGAAGGCCTCGGTGCGCGACCGGCGTACGCAGTGGTCGGCGCCCGGGACCACCTCGACGGTCAGGGCCGGGTTGTCCAGAGCCGCCACCTCGGCGAGCCGCTCCTCGCCGAGGATCACGCCGTCGGAGCCGGTCACCACCAGCGTCGGGACCGTGATGGCGGCGGCGATCTCGGTCCAGGGCTGCGGCAGCGCGGCCCGCCCGCCCCGCAGGAACTCCACGTCCCCGTCGGCCTTGGCCTGGGCCCACGGGAGCAGCTCGCTCTCGGGCCAGCCGGGGCTGCGCTCGCGCCCGCGGGCGACCAGGTCGGCCACGGACTCTCGCGCCTGCACCGTGCCCATGACCCGACCGAGCGCACCCGCAGGGTCGTGCCGGTCGGGTCGCCACGCGGGGTCCTCGAGCACCGCGGCGGCCACGAGGCCGGGCTCGCGGGCGGCCAGCGCGGCCGCGAGCCCACCGCCCATGGAGTGGCCGACCACGACGAGCGGTGTCCCGTCCTCGGCGACCATGCGGGCGGCCAGCCGCGCGATGTCGGCATACATGACCTCGATCGGGTCGTCCTGCAGCTCGGCGGGCGTGAACCTCCGAGACCTTCCGTGCCCCGGCGCGTCCCAGGCGAGGACCCGGTATGTCGAACCCCAGCGCCGCGCCGCGTCCGCCCACGAGGGTCCGCTGTCGGTGAGCCCGTGCAGCAGGAGGAGGCGGGGCGCGCCGGCGGGGGCGTCCCCCGCCCAGGTGTGCATCGCCACGCCGGTGTCGTCGAGCGTCGTGCGCCAGGTCATGCGGTGAGGCTAGCGAGCCGGGGCGGTTCGGTCCTTTGACGATGTGCGACTGCCTGCTAGTGTTCTAGTTGAAAGTTCAACTAAATCTGGTCTCGACACCACCCGACGTCATGAAGGAGAACCCATGACCACGCTCCAGCAGCTCGACGGCACCTACGTCATCGACCCCACCCACTCCCAGCTCGGCTTCGTCGCCCGCCACGCGATGGTGACCAAGGTCCGCGGCACCTTCGACGAGTTCGAGGGCACCGCCACCACCGGCGCCGGCCTGCAGGGCGCCTCGATCGAGATCACCGCCCAGATGGCCTCCATCGACACCCGCAACGCCGACCGCGACGGTCACCTGCGGACCGGCGACTTCTTCGAGGTGGAGAAGTACCCGACCATGACCTTCCGCTCGACCTCGGTCCAGGCCAAGGACGAGGACACCCTGGCGGTCACCGGCGACCTGACCATCAAGGACGTCACCAGGCCGATCACCATCGACTTCGCCTACGCCGGTGCCGCGCAGGACCCCTACGGCAACGAGCGCATCGGCTTCGAGGGCTCGGCCACGATCGTCCGCTCGGAGTTCGGCATCACCTTCAACGCCGCCCTGGAGACCGGGGGCGTCCTGGTGAGCGACAAGATCCAGCTGGAGATCGAGGTCTCGGCCATCAAGCAGGCCTGAGCGCGCTCCGGAGGGCCCGTCGGGGCCTCCGCCCGCAGCGCTCTCCCGAGGGGCCCGGCACCCGGTGTCGGGCCCCTCGGCGTGTCGCGAGGCCCCATGGCGTGTCGCGAGGCTCCCTCGGCGTGTCGCGGTGTGTCACCGGTTCAATCCTTTGCGTCACCACCGGCAGTCGCCAGACTGAGGGGAACCGGGGCGTGTGGCTCCGCCGGAGAGCGAAGGAGCTCGCCATGAACCACCTGTGGACCGCCGTGGCCGACCTGCGCGGTCGCCTCGCCGACGACCTGGCCACCCTCGGCGAGGAGCAGTGGCGCAGCCCCTCCTGGTGCGCGGGCTGGACGGTCGAGGACGTGGTGGCGCACCTGAGCGCGTCCGCGTCCACCAGCCCCCTGGGCTTCGTGACCGGGCTCGCGGCGGCCGGGCTGCGCCGGGACCGTCACACCGCGGCCGGGGTCGCGGCCAACCGTGGGGCGACCCCCTCCCAGACCTTCGAGCGCTACGGCCGACTGATGACGTCCACCCTGGCCCCTCCCGGACCCACGGCCACCTGGCTCGGCGAGATCGTGGTCCACGGCGAGGACATCCGCCGCCCGCTGGGACTGACCGGTGACTGCCCCAGGGACCTGCTGCGCACCGTGGCCGTGCTCTACCAGCGGTCCGACCTGGCCGCGGGCAGCCGCAGCCGGATCCGCGGGCTGCGGCTGCAGGCCACCGACGACGCGTGGACCCACGGCCGCGGCGAGCTCGTCGAGGGTCCGCTCCTGTCGCTCGTCCTCGCGATGACCGGTCGCGGCGGCGCCTGCGCCGACCTCACCGGCCCGGGCGTCCCCACCCTGCTGTCCCGGTGCTCCCTCCCCCCGGCCCACGGCGACCCGGGCGAGCCGGCCCTCACGTCCCGGCGGAGCGTGGCGGCCTGACCGACGACCGGGCGGTATGCCGGGAGGCTGCTCGGCATACCGCCTGATCCTCCTGGTGTCCGCCGCAGGCCCGTCGCGTCGGTCGTCGGGCCGGACTGCGGCAGACTGCACCCATGTCGACCGTCGTCTTCCTCCACGCCCACCCCGACGACGAGGCCTCCCAGACCTCGGGGTCCATGGCCCGGGCCGCGCGCGAGGGCCACCGCGTCGTCGTGGTCTACGGCACCGACGGCGACCACGGCGAGGTGCCCGACGACCTGGGTGACGAGTCGCTCGTGGCCTACCGCCGGCGCGAGGCCGAGGCGTCCGCGCGGGTCACGGGGACGCAGCGGGTGGCCTGGCTCGGCTATGCCGACTCCGGGATGACCGGCTGGGAGCAGAACTCCGCCGAGGGTGCCTTCTCCGGGGCGGACCTGGACGAGGCGGCCGGGAGGCTCGCGGCCCTCCTCGACGAGGAGGACGCCGACGTGCTCGTGGGCTACGACTGGCACGGCGGCTACGGCCACCCGGACCACGTCATGGTCCACCGGGTCGCGCACCGGGCCGCCGAGCTCGCCGCCCGTCATCCCCGGCTGCTCGAGTCGACCATGAGCCGCGACCACCTGCGCCGGACCCTGGCCCAGGCCGTGGCCGCCGGCCTGGACGAGCGGCTGGACCCGGACCAGCCGATGGACGACGGCAACCCCTTCGGCACCCCCGAGGCGGAGATCCACTGGAAGGTCGACGTCCGGGACCTGGTCGAGACCAAGCGGGCCGCTCTCGCCTGCCATGCCTCGCAGCGCACCGACATCGGCATGTTCCTCGCGATGCCGGTCGAGGCCTTCACCGAGGGCTTCGGCTACGAGTGGGCGATCGAGCCGGGCCGTGCCCCGGGGATGGTCGAGGGCTGGTGGCTGGACGAGCCGGTCCCGCCCTCGGCATAGCCCCCGCACCGCGAAGGTCGCTGGGGTCCGTCGGCACCCGGCCGTCAGGGGTGGTTGGCCCTGACCCGCCCGACGGGGGGTGAGGTGGCAAGGTCGGACCACTTGCCACGGACGAGGTCGGGGGGCGATAGCCTGAGGATGGTCCTGGAGCAGCGCCGCCCGGGAGAGCCGCGATCCTGTCCCTCACCCGAAAGGCATGGCATGTCCACGTCCGCGCCCGGCCAAGCCGCGCCCACCCTCACCGACGACGAGCTCGCCTGGGTCGGTTTCGCCCCCGGCCCCTGGCAGGAGCGGGTTGACGTCCGGGACTTCGTCCAG
This sequence comes from Arsenicicoccus dermatophilus, assembly GCF_022568795.1. Classification (NCBI taxonomy): domain Bacteria; kingdom Bacillati; phylum Actinomycetota; class Actinomycetes; order Micrococcales; family Intrasporangiaceae; genus Arsenicicoccus; species Arsenicicoccus dermatophilus. Next base: position 258,828 of record NZ_JAKZHU010000002.1, read on the forward strand.
CGCAACTACACGCCCTACGACGGCGACGCGTCCTTCCTCGCCGGCCCGACGGCCAAGACGCTGCGCACCTGGGAGACGCTGGAGCGCGACTACCTCTCGGTCGAGCGCGAGCGTCGCGTCTTCGACGTGGACACCACCACCCCCGCCGACATCGACGCGTTCGCCGCGGGTTACATCGGCGAGGACGACGACGTGATCGTCGGCCTGCAGACCGACACCCCGCTGAAGCGCGCGATGATGCCCAACGGCGGCTGGCGCATGGTCGAGACGGCGATCACCGAGGCGGGTATGACCCCCGACCAGCGGGTCAAGGAGATCTTCACGAAGTACCGCAAGACCCACAACGAGGCGGTCTTCGACATCTACACCCCGCGCATCCGCGCCGCCCGCTCCAGCCACATCATCACCGGCCTGCCCGACGCCTACGGCCGCGGTCGGATCATCGGCGACTACCGCCGGGTGGCGCTCTACGGCGTCGACGTGCTCATCGCCGAGAAGACCAAGGACCGCGACCGCGACGTGGACGCGCCCTTCACCGAGCACTGGGCGCGCTTCCGCGAGGAGCACTCCGAGCAGATCAAGGCCCTCGAGAAGCTCAAGCGCCTCGGCGAGAGCTATGGCTTCGACCTCGGCCGGCCCGCGCGCACCGCGCAGGAGGCCGTGCAGTGGACCTACTTCGGCTACCTCGCCTCGATCCGCTCCCAGGACGGCGCGGCCATGAGCGTCGGGCGGCTCTCGGCCTTCCTCGACGTGTATGTCGAGCGCGACCTCGCCGCCGGCACCCTCACCGAGGAGGCGGCGCAGGAGATCGTCGACGCCCTCGTGATCAAGCTGCGGATCGTGCGCTTCCTGCGGACCGTGGACTACGACCAGATCTTCTCCGGCGACCCCTACTGGGCCACCTGGTCCGACGGCGGGCTGGGCGAGGACGGCCGCTCCCAGGTCACCAAGACGTCCTTCCGCCTGCTGCAGACGCTGCGCAACCTGGGCCCGGCGCCCGAGCCCAACATCACGATCTTCTGGGACCCGGCGCTGCCCGAGGGCTACAAGGAGTTCTGCTCGGCCATCTCGATCGAGACCTCGTCGCTGCAGTACGAGGCCGACGAGCAGATCCGCTCCCACTGGGGCGACGACGCCGCCATCGCCTGCTGCGTGTCCCCGATGCGGGTGGGCAAGCAGATGCAGTTCTTCGGCGCCCGGGTCAACGCCGCCAAGGCGCTGCTCTACGCCATCAACGGCGGCCGGGACGAGATGAGCGGCAAGCAGGTCGTCGAGGGCTTCGAGCCCGTGACCGGCGACGGCCCGCTCGACTTCGACGACGTCTGGATGCGCTACGAGCGGATGCTGGACTGGGTCGTCGGCACGTACGTCGAGGCGCTCAACATCATCCACTACTGCCACGACCGCTATGCCTACGAGGCGATGGAGATGGCGCTGCACGACTCCGACGTCGTGCGCACCATGGGCTGCGGCATCGCCGGGCTGTCCATCGTCGCCGACTCCCTGTCCGCGATCCGCCACGCCACGGTCACGCCGGTCCGCGACGAGACCGGGCTGATCGTCGACTACGTCACCGAGGGCGAGTTCCCGGTCTACGGCAACGACGACGACCGCGCCGACGAGATCGCCGCCGCCGTCGTCCACACCGTGATGGCCAAGATCAAGGAGATCCCGCTCTACCGCGACGCCATCCCCACCCAGTCCGTGCTGACCATCACGTCCAACGTGGTCTACGGCCGCAACACCGGCGCCTTCCCGTCCGGTCACGAGGCGGGTACGCCCTTCGCGCCCGGTGCCAACCCGGAGAACGGCATGGACAGCCACGGCATGCTCGCGTCCATGCTGAGCGTCGGCAAGCTCGACTACGACGACGCCCTCGACGGCATCTCGCTGACCAACACCATCACCCCCACCGGGCTCGGACGCACCAAGGAGGAGCAGGTCGCCAACCTCGTCGGCCTGCTCGACGCGGGCTTCGTGCCCGGCTGCTGACGGCCCACCCCGGACCGTCCTTCCGCCATACCACCCCTCACCAGACGGAGAACCACCATGTCGACCAAGACCTTCGACGAGCGCCTCGCCGAGATGGCCACCGCCCGCGAGGCCCGCGGCACCCGCCAGGGCCTCTTCCACGCCAACATCAACGTCCTCAACCGCGAGACCCTCGAGGACGCGATGGAGCACCCGGAGAAGTACCCGAACCTCACGGTCCGCGTCTCCGGGTACGCCGTGAACTTCGTCAAGCTCACCAAGGACCAGCAGCGCGACGTGCTGTCGCGCACCTTCCACCAGACCGCGTGAGCGCCGACGGGGTCTCCGGGGAGGTTCGCCCCGCGCCCGTCGACCTCGACGTGCCCCGGCTGCGGCCGGCCGGCAAGGGGCTCGCAGGCATCGCCTCGACCGGGCGGATGACCCACCACGAGCACCTGGAGGCGGTGCGCCGCGGTGACCTGGGCTCCATCCACTCCTGGGAGCTCGTCACCAGCGTCGACGGGCCCGGCACACGGCTCACGGTCTTCGTGGCCGGGTGCGGGCTGCGCTGCCAGTACTGCCACAACCCCGACACCTTCGTGATGGCCCGGGGCGAGCCGGTGCTGCTCGAGGACCTGGTGGCGCGGCTGCGGCGCTATCGCGGGGTCTTCCGGGCGACCCGCGGCGGGCTCACCGTGTCCGGCGGTGAGCCCCTGATGCAGCCGGCCTTCGTCGGGCGGCTGCTCCACGAGGCGAAGGCGATGGGCATCCACACCTGCCTGGACACCAACGGCTACCTCGGGGCCCACGCCCCCGACGCGCTGCTCGACGACGTGGACCTGGTGCTGCTCGACATCAAGGCAGGGCTGCCGGACACCTATCACGAGGTCACCGGGGTCGAGCTGGAGCCGACGCTGCGGTTCTCCCGGCGGCTGGCCGGGCGCGGGCAGGCGATGTGGATCCGCTACGTCCTCGTGCCCGGCCTGACCGATGCCGTGGACGACGTCGAGGCCGTCGCGGCGCACGTGGCCACCCTCGGGTCGGTGGAGCGCGTCGAGGTGCTGCCCTTCCACCAGATGGGGCGCGACAAGTGGGAGTCCCTCGGGCTGACCTATCGCCTGGCGGACACCCCCACCCCCTCGGGCGAGCTGCTGGAGCGGGTGCGGGGCCAGTTCCGGGCCCACGGCCTCACGACCTACTGACCCCCTCCTCTCGGCCCCGCCGGGCCTCAGCCGCCGACGTGCACCACCGGCCGCCGCGCGGCGTCCGGCTCGGCCAGGCGGAGGATCTCGTGGGTCAGCGGGGGGATGTCGCCCTCGCCACCGGACAGGAAGCGCATCACGTTGTCCACCGGCGCACGCTCGCTCCACTCGAAGTACAGGTGCGGCGGCTCGGGCATCAGGTCCCGCACGTAGAGCAGGAACGCCGCCAGCACGTTGGACACCGAGGTGCCCGACAGCCGCAGGATCTGGTGGTCCCCTGCGTGCCCGGCGGTCACCTGCACGGCCGACGTGAAGTCCGACGCGTCGTTGATCCGCACCTCCAGGAAGATCACCTGCTCGCAGGGCTGCAGGTGGGTGCGGTCACGGACGACCTGCTCCTTCTCGTCGTACTCCTCGAGGTCGCCGACCTGCATCTTGTTGGCGATGAACCGCAGCGGCTGCGCGCCGAGGGCGGCGCGCGCCAGCACCACGTCGGCTGCGTCGTCGATCTCCACGCCTGCGACCCGCAGCTCCAGCGAGCGGGTGACGCGCGAGACCAGGCTCAGGATCATGATCATCGCCACGAAGATCAGGGCGATGACCAGGCCGCCCGCGTGCGAGGCGATGGTGACCACGAAGGTGTAGACGAAGATCGCGCTGATCACGCCGAAGAAGGCGGCCGGCCCGCGGTGCTTGCGGCGCAGCTCGGTGAGGAACACCGCCACGGCGGCGGAGGTCATCAGCGCCAGCACGCCGGTGGCGTAGGCCGCGGCCTGGGCATCGACGTTGGCGCCGAAGATGACGGTCACCATGATCGCGATGAGCGCGAAGACGCAGACGAGCGGCCGGGTCGAGCGGGCCCAGTCCGGGGCCATCCCGTAGCGCGGCAGGTAGCGCGGGACGATGTTGAGCAGACCGGCCATGGCCGAGGCCCCCGCGAACCACAGGATCATCACGGTCGTCAGGTCGTAGGCCGTCCCGAAGGTGTCCCCGAGCCGCTCGTGGGCGAGGTAGGCCAGGGCGCGCCCGTTGGCCTCGCCACCGGCCTGGAAGGCCTCGGCGGGGATGAGCAGCGTGGTGACGAAGGACGAGCCGATGAGCAGGACGCTCATGATGACGGCGGCCGTCGTGAGGAGCTTCTTGGCGTTGCGGATCCGCCCCTGCGGCTTGGCGTGGGTGTCGTCGGGGTCACCCTCGATGAGCGGCATGACCACGACGCCGGTCTCGAAGCCGGACAGTCCCAGCGCGAGGGCGGGGAAGACGAGCAGGGCGGCGCCGATGATCCCGAACGGCGCGCTGTGGGTGGAGGTCATCGCGGACACCCAGTCGCCGATGGTGCCGGGGTGGTCCACGATGCCGCGGACGCCGTCCACGATCACGACGGTGCTGAGCCCGAGGTAGATCACCACGAGGACGACCGCGACGCCGATGGCTTCCTTGAAGCCCTTGAGGAAGACCGCGGCGAGCATGAGCAGCAGCACGATGGTGACCACGACCTGCTTGCCGACGAGCGCGGTGTGCAGGAGGGGATTCTCGATCAGGTGGGCCGTGGCGTCGGCGGCGGACAGGGTGATCGTGATGATGAACCCGGTGGCCACGAAGCCGAGCAGGGTGAGCACCAGCAGCTTGCTCGGCCAGTAGGACAGCAGCTTCTGCAGCATGGACAGCGA